>NZ_JAOZOZ010000131.1 GCF_029933015.1 Hydrogenimonas sp.
TTGGTTCTCCTTGACGTGGCTTTGGCCACGCCTGCGTCGAACCGCCGCGACAGGAGGCAAAATCGCTTCCGTTACCGCCTATGGGGATTTTTGAGATGGGTTCTGAGAATAAGCTATAATTCGCAAAAAGATTCGGATGCCGTATGAACGAAAAAATCCCCCATATCCCCGTGCTTTTGGACGAAGTGCTCGAGTGTTTCGAAGCGATGCCCGAAGAGGGGGTTTTCATCGACTGTACGCTGGGGTACGGCGGTCACAGCGAGGCGATTTTGAAAAAGTTTCCGAAGATCCGTCTCGTGGGTATCGACCAGGATCCCGAGGCGATCGCCTTCGCGACGAAGCGGCTGGAGCCTTTCAAAGAACGTTTCGAGGCGCGCAGGGGTCGATTTTCCGATCTGCTGCCCGAGCTTCTGGAACTTCCCGTCGCCGGTATCCTGGCCGACTTCGGCGTCTCTTCTTTGCAGCTGGACAAAAAGGAGCGGGGGTTCAGTTTCCAGTCGGAGACACTCGATATGCGGATGAATCCCGAAGCCGGTTTTTCGGCCTACGACGTCGTCAACGGCTATCCGCCCGAGGAGCTCGAGCGCATCTTCAGGGAGTACGCCGAGGAACGTGCCTGGAGAAAGGCGGCAAAAGCGGTCGTCGAGGCGCGGGCGAAAAAGCCGATCGAAAGCGGCATAGAGCTTTCGGAGATTCTGGGCAGGGTGCTTCCCAAGCGAGGAAAGACCAATCCCGCCACGGCGCTCTTTCAGGCGATCCGCATCGAGGTCAACGACGAACTGGGAGAGATCCGGCGGCTTCTGGATGCGCTGGAAGCCCATCCTCCGGCGGGAGCGGTGGTGGGGCTCATCACCTTCCACTCCCTGGAAGACAGGCTGGTCAAACAGCGCTTCAAAAAATGGAGCACCGCCTGCATCTGTCCTCCCGAAGCGTTCCGATGCACCTGTGGCGGCGATCACGCGCTGGGCAGGATGCTGGGACGCAAACCCTTCACGGCCAAAGCCGAAGAGGTGAAGCGAAACCCCAGAAGCCGCAGCGCCAAACTGCGATGTTTCAGATTTGAAGAGAGGTAGGAAATTGGCGAAAAACGAAGAGAAAAAAGCTTCCGAAGAAAAATCGACCTCCACGACCGTTAAAGAAAAATCGGAACTGGCCGATACTATCAGTGAGGCCACTTACGACGGCACGGCTGACTGGCAGTTTTTACTCTTGGTCATAATCTCTATTGCCATTGCTCTCCTCCTTTTGCTGCCGAAGATCTATTTGAGAAATTCGATCTACTACGAAAGCCGTGCCATCGACCGACTGGAGACCCAGTACGGGGCGCTTCTGGAAGAGAACAAACTCCTCAAACGAAAAGTCGAAGGTCTGAAGGTCAAAAACCAGATCCTCGATACGATCTTCTGATGCGAACGCTTCCATGATAGAGAAATTCATACGCTTTTCGATCGAAAAACCGATCCTCAACCACATCTTTCTCGTTTTTCTGCTGGTGCTTTCGATCTTCGCCTACCACAACATCCCCAAAGAGATCTTTCCGCCCGGCACCCTCGACCGTGTCATCATCACGGGACACTACACGGGTGCGAGCGCGGACATCCTGGACAAGATGGCCGTCCATACGATCGAGGACGGTCTGAAGAATCTGAGCGAGATCGATACGATCGAATCGGTGATCAAAAACGGCTCCTTCTCGATCGGAGCCGACATCAAACCGGGCAACGAACCCTCCCTGACACTGGACGACGCCAAGGACATCGTCGCCAACATCCGGCGCGACCTGCCCGCCGACATGGACGAACCGATCGCCAAGATCGCAAAACGCAACTTCCCCCTCGTCCTGATCGCCGTGGCCGGGAACGTGGAGAAAAAGGAGCTGCTGAACGTTTCCGACGAGATCAAGAGCGAGCTGGCCAACCTCAAGGATCTCAGCGACATCGTGATCTACGGAGACGCCGACGACGAACTGGACATCTTCATCGACAGCGAAAAGGTCAAGGCGCTGGGAATCTCCCAGCACGCTCTGGTCAACGCCTTTTCGCAGCTGGCGTCGATCTTTCCGATCGGTGCCGTGAAGCAGCGGGGAGAGCACTACTTCATCAGTACGATCAACGGCGAGAAGGAGGCGAAGCGGCTCGAAAACACGATTTTGAGAGTCGACGGCAAGACGATCTATCTCAAAGATGTCGCCTCGGTGAAATTCCAGCTCAGCGAACCGGAGGAGATCTCACACTTCAACGGCGTCAAAAACGTCTCGATCTCGGTGAGCAAGTCCGAAGAGGGCAACTCCATCGCCCTGGCCAAGGAGATCAGGCGGATACTGGAGGGGTACAAGAGCAAGTACCCCAATCTCACGTTCGACGTCTACACCGACACTTCCGTATGGATCAAAAACCGCCTCAACACCGTCGTCTCCAACATCATCTTCGGCCTGTTTCTGGTCTTTCTATCGATGCTGCTCTTCGTCAACGCCCGGATCGCACTGGTCGTCGCCATCGGTATTCCCGTCAGCTTCATGATCGGTCTCGTGGCGCTGGAGATCCTGCATTACAGTCTCAACATGCTCACACTCCTCGGGGCGCTGATCGCCCTGGGGATGCTGGTGGACGAGGCGATCGTCGTGGCGGAGAACATCTACCGCTACATCGAGGAGGGCGTGCCCCCCAAAGAGGCGGCGCTGAAAGGGGCGGTGGAGATGTTTCCGGCGGTACTCACCGCGACGATGACGACGGTTTTCGCCTTTCTGCCCCTGCTGATGCTCAGCGGACAGTTGGGAGAGTTCATCAAGGTGCTGCCGGTGATGATCACGGTACTGCTGCTCAGTTCGCTCTTCGAAGCCTTCTACTTTCTGCCGCTGCACGCCAAGGATATGCTGCGGCCGACCCACGAGATGAGTTTCACCCGCCGCTTCTGGGATCGAAACTACGAGATCTACCGGAAGATTCTCAAACCCCTCGTCCACTACCGGTTTCTCTCGCTCCCTCTGATGGTGGGGGCCATACTTCTGGGTACCTGGCTGCTGGCCAAACAGAGCAAGTTCCAGCTCTTTCCCGATTTCGACACGACGCAGATCTACGTCAACGGCGAAGTCGACATCAACAACGACCTCGTGGACAACGAAAAGATCGTCTCGCAGCTGGAAAAGGCGCTGCTGGAGGGGCTCGACAGAAAGGATGTCTCCTCCATCACGGCGGTCATCGGGCTGAAGGTCGACAGCAACAACAAAGGGGAGCACGCCGACAATCTCTTCCATATCTTCGTCAATCTTCACGAGCCGGTACCCCAGAACTTTTTCGACAGATATATCAACCCCTACCTCAGTCCCGAGTACGACGATCACGACATGATGCGGACCCGTTCGGCCCAGGAGATCGCGCAGCGGATCCAGAAGATCGTCGAACCTTTCCGGAAAAAGCGTGACAGCTACGGACCGCTTTTCAAGGAGATCAACGTCATCGTCCCCCAGGCGGGCATCGTCAAGAGCGATATCGAGCTCTCTTTCGGCGGCGACACCGAAAAGGTGGCCGGGGCTCTGAAAAGGGTGGAAGAGGCGCTGCACGGGATGAAGGGGGTCGAGAACATCACCGACGACGCCAAACCCGGCGAAGAGGAGCTGAAGCTCCGCGTCAACCGCTACGGCCAGACGCTCGGTTTCGACGAGGGGATCGTGACACAGTCGCTGCAGCCCTTTTTCCTCGAAGGGGAGTACGGCAAGATGTTCAACGACGAGGGGCTGGTACGCATCCGGCTGCAGGATAGCCGCAAAGACCGCCTGGAGCGTTTCGAAGGGTTCGAACTGCAGGTACCCGGAACGATGCAGTGGGTGAAGCTGACCGACATCGTCGATATCGGGCACAAAAAGAGTTTCGCCAAAATCTTCAAGGTCGACGGCAAACGGGTCAGTACGGTCTACGCCTCCCTGAACAAAAAATATATCACTTCCGGCGAAGTGATGGAGCGACTCGCACCCCTCTTCGAAAAGCTGCAAAAAGAGGGTGTCACGATCGACATCAAAGGGGAGGAGAAGGAGAACAGAACGGTCAAAAAGGAGATCATCCAGTCGGCGGTCATCGCCCTCTTTCTGATATTCGTGGCGCTCGTGTGGATGTTCGACTCCGTCGCGCTGCCGCTGATCACGCTGACGACGATCCCTCTTTCGATTTTCGGGGTGCTGATCGGCCATCTGGTGATGGGAATGAACCTGACGATGCCCAGTCTCATCGGCATCGTCGGCCTCTCGGGCGTCGTCGTCAACGACGGATTGATCATGATCGACTTCATCAAGCACGCCAAAACGATCGACGAACTGCTGGAGCGGGCGAAACTGCGTCTGCGCCCGATCCTGCTCACTTCACTGACGACCGTGCTGGGGCTCTCGTCCCTGATGTTCTTCGCCTCGGGCCAGGCGCTGATCCTGCAGCCGATGGCCGTCACGCTGGGATTCGGACTCATCTGGGCGACGGTGCTGAATCTCTATTTCGTACCGCTGCTCTTTTCGGTGCTCTATCGGGTGAAGGGGTGAGTGGGTCATTGGTCATTGGTCATTGGTCATTGGTCATTGGTCATTGGTCATTGGTCAT
>NZ_JAOZOZ010000132.1 GCF_029933015.1 Hydrogenimonas sp.
CATGGAAATAGTGATAGCACTCGCCCTCGTCGTTGTCGTCGGCGTACTTCTTTATAACACCCTCGTGGCCCGTCGCAACCAGTGCGACAACATCTTCGCCAGTATCGACGCATTGCTGAAAAAGCGCTACAACCTCATCCCCAATCTCGTGACGCTGATGAAAGAGTCGATGCAGTACGAGAAGGATCTGCTCGAAAAGGTGACCGAACTGCGTGCCAAAGCGATGCAACCGGGTCTGAGTCCCGAGCAGAAGATGGCCATCGCCGACGAGCTTACCCGGCCGCTGCACGGGCTGATGGTGGCGGTCGAAAACTATCCCGAACTCAGGGCGAACGATCAGATCATGCAGCTGATGGCCACACTCAACGAGATCGAGGAGCAGATCGCGGCGGCCCGGCGCGCCTACAACCAGGCGGTGACCGACTACAACAACGCCCGCCAGATGTTCCCCTCCTCGCTGATCGCCGGGTGGTTCCGTTTCGAGCCCAGAGAACTTTTCGAGATCCCCGAAACCCAGCGCGAAAATATCGATATCAAAGAACTGATGAAAAACCGACCCTGACGGATGAATCTCAAAACCTCCGATCTTCTCGATTTCTACTATGACGAGCTCTATCCGCAGCTACAGGTACTCGAAGAGGAGCGCAAAAAGGTCGGAAAGAAAATCCTGTGGGTCGTCGCCGTCATCGGCAGTCTGGCACTCTATCTGATCTGGTACACCCATGAAACGAGTGTCGATCTGGCGATAGCCATCGTGGCGATCGCGCTGGGAGCGGGATCGCTGGTCGTCAACTGGATCATGACGGGGTACCGTCGCAAATTCAAGCACAACATCTTCAGACAGATCGTCACCCGCATCGATCCGACACTGATCTACTCTCCCACAGGTATGGTTCCGAAGACCCTCTTTCAGCTGAGTGGTCTCTTCGACGAAGAGATCGACCACTACACCGGCAACGATCTGATCAAGGGAAAGATCGGAGAGACACCCATCGAATTTTCGGATCTGAAGGTGGAAAAAGAGAGTACCGATTCGAAAGGACGGAGACATCGGCATACGATCTTTTCGGGCACGTTCATCATGACGGAGTTTCACAAAAACTTCCGCCATACGGTGCGGGTCTATCCCGATGTGGCGGAGAAATATCTGGGGGTATTCGGCGGATGGCTGCAGGGCGTGGCCGACGGCAAACTGGTCCGGATGGACTCTCCGGCATTCGAAAAGGAGTTCAAAGTGATCGCCGACGATCCGGTGGAAGCCCACTATCTGCTAACCCCCAACATCATGGAAAAACTGGTGCTTTTGAAGAAAAAAGCCGACGCCCCTATCTACCTCTCCTTCAAACTCGACAAACTCTTCATCGCCATCGCCAACGGCGGCGCATGGTTCGAGCCGACCCTTTTCAAGTCGCTGCTGAGTCTCGATGTTTTCAAAAGCTACGTAGAAAATCTCGATCTCGTTCTCGGTATCGTCGAAGAACTCAATCTCAACCGCCGCATCTGGAGCAAATCTTAACCTTTCGTTTTGTAGAATAAGATTTCTATACACCGAACCCATCACGAAAAGAGAAGTAATGACAAACGAGGAAATGTTCATGGATGCGATGCATGCCCGTCACGCATGCAAGCTTTTCGACGAAAAGAGAAAGATTCCGCAGGAGTCGATGGAGACGATTCTCGAGATCGGCCGTCTGAGCCCCTCCTCCTTCGGCATGGAGCCGTGGAGATTTCTCGTGATTCGGGACCAGAGTCTCAAAGAGAGGCTTCGGCCTCTATGCTGGAACCAGCCTCAGATCACGACCTGCAGCGACCTGGTGGTCATCAAGACGATCATCTCCCCCCTGGCACCGGGCAGCCGCTACAGCCGGGAGATGCTCGACAGAAAAGGGCTGCCCCCAGAGAAGATGCAGGCCTATTACGACAAATACGACAGGTTCGTTACGGAAAAGATGGTCAGGGAGGGGCTCTTCGCCTGGGGCGCGAAACAGTGCTATATCGCGGCCGCGAACATGATGACCGGAGCCGCGGCGATGGGTATCGACAGCTGTGCCATCGAAGGACTCGAAAAGGAGAAAGTCGAAGCGGTGCTCGATATGGATGTGGCCAAAGAGGAGCTGGCGCTGATGATCGCTTTCGGGTATCGCGTGAAGGAACCTTCCAAAAAGCTCAGACTGCCCCTCGAGAGAATCGTGGAGTATATCTGACGAAGAGAGGGAGCGTCCGCTCCCCTCTTCTCATGCGGGATCAGAAGTCCCAGACGAGACCGAAGTAGACACCCTCGATATCGATGTCGGCATCGGTATCTTCGACATCGTCGAGTTTGACCTTCTGCCAGCGGTAGCCCACTTCCGCGCCCAGCCCCATGGCCAGGGTATAGCGCAGATCTCCCTGAACGTCGTAGAGCGTGCTGCCGTCGTAGGTGACCCAGTTGCCTTCCGCGCCGACGGAGAGGCCTTCGAGGAAGGGCATGGGCCAGCGGAAGTTGCCGTAAAGCAGCGGTACGACGAAATCGATGTCGCTGCTGTCGCTGATATTGCCGCTTTTGTCGCTGACTTTGACGTATCCGTCGAGATATCGGACGGTCAGGCCCAGGTCGAGATCGACGACCGTGTCGACGAGCTCGTAGTAGAGCGTGGCGTCGTAACTGTCGAGCTCCGCTTCCGAATGGATGTCGGTTCCCACGGTGAACGTCTCGTCGCCGAAGGTGAACTCTCTGTCGATCCGTCCGTCCCCGTCCGTCTCCGTATGGACATAGCCGAGTCTGATGTTGGGAAGAAGCGGAATGGGATGTTCCAGTTTCGCCCGCAGATAGATATCGGTCTGCTCGTCGAGATTCAGATCGTCGTCGGCGTCCACCTTGCTCTGATCGTCGGGTATGTCGTTGGGGTATTTGATCCACCCGCTGGGATCGTGGTACCAGCCTCCGACGGCGATTTCGCCGCCGATCGTGTCGGCCGAAGCGGTCATGGTCCCCAGTGTCAGCAGGGCGGCTGCGGCCAAAGAGAGATGCTTTTTCATTATCGAACCTTTCCTCTGTCGTTTTTTATGCATGAAAATATCGGCGTTTTTCCCGAAAAAGTGAGAGCTAGAGCCTGTTTTTGACATTCTTTTCGAGTAATAATACCAAAAAAGCCGTCAGTGCGATGCCGCTTTCGAAAAGAAAGAGATGGGGGCCGTAGATCTTTCCGGCCACCACCGCCCCCACGAAACCGCCCAGACCGTAGGAGATACCCAGAAAGAACTGCTGGGCCAGCGCCTTGCGCCGGTAGAGGGTGTGCAGCAGGGTGATGGCCGTGGTGTGGTAGAGGGCGAAGCTGAGGGCGTGAAGACTCTGGGCCGCGAAAGTGACCGGCAGCGAATCGGGGAAGAGCCACAAAAGCGCCCAGCGCACCGACGTGACGAAGATGGTGACTTTGAGGATCGTGTGGAGGTCACGCTGCAGCAGAGGCCCCTGAAAATAGAACATGACGATTTCGCAGATTACACCGAAGCTCCAGAGCCAGCTGGTGGTCTCCAGCGAGATACCGTGGGCCGTCTCGTAGATCGTGAAGAAGTTGTAGAAGCCTCCGAAACTCACCTGCATCAGAAAAAAGGCGCTCCAGAGCGGCCAGTGCCGCAGCAGATCGAAATCGCTACCGTCGCCTGGCGTGTCGGCGTGGGCGTGGGCACGGTCGGCGAAGACGATGGCCGCGCCCAACAGCGCCGTCGTCAGAATCGTGGCGGAAAGATACACCACGGCGTCGTAGGGGCTTTGGAGCACCTTCCCCAGCCACAGGGCGATGGCGATGAACCCCACCGAACCGAAAAGCCGGGCCCGTCCGTAGGTTTTTCTATCCAGGCTCTCCAGCGCCCTGGTTTCGACGAAAGGGAGTGTCACGCTCATGGCGGCCCCGAACAGCAGATTGACCCCAAGAAGCGTCCAGAAAGTAGAGAGTGCGGGGTAGAAAAGGAGCACCGCCACGCTCATGAGGCCCAGCGCGCCGAGAAAGGTGCGGTCGTCGAGTTTCAGATGGCGCAGGAAGAGAAACGGGGCGAAGAAGCGCATCAGCGGCGAAGCCGAAAGGAGAATACCGATCTGCAGGCTCGAATAGCCCGCCATCTGGAGCGCTTTGGGGAAAAAGATGACATAGACGCCGACGGCGGCGAAATAGAAGAGATAGAAAGCCGAAAGTCGCCAGAACATCAGCGGGGTCGATAGACGATGCAGGTACCGGAGACGAGGTCGTGCAGCCCCTCTTTCGTTTTGAGCAGATAGGGCAGGAACATCCCCAGAAAAGAGAGAATGGCCGTCTGAAGCATCACGTAGCGGATGACGAGTTTGACCAGACCCGGCTTTTCGCCCGTCTGGGTGTCGACGAGGTAGAGATCGTAGGCTTTCATCCCCGGGGTCTGGGCTTTGAGGGCCCAGAAAGCCAGCGTGACCGCGAAATGGGCGACGAGGATGATCAGCCACCCCTGCCCCATATGCTCCCTGAACCCTTCACGATCCCCCATCACGAGATAGATGACGATATAGAGGATCGGCATGACGATCATGAACGTGTCGGTCAAAAAGGCTTTGAGGCGAAGCGT
>NZ_JAOZOZ010000029.1 GCF_029933015.1 Hydrogenimonas sp.
AGGTGTCTCCGTCGGCGGAATCCGAATCGGCATGAGCCGTCAGATCGATCGTTCCGCCACTCCCCGGGGCTGTTCTTTTTAGTTGAAGAGTAGTGGCGGAAGTCCCAGGTGGCAATGCCGATGCGTAGGTACAGTGGTTGCCCGAACAGGACCAGCCGCTACCGGATGTCAGCGTCAGTGCGAGTGTCGATCCGGAAGAGAAGTCTACATAGACATTGAACGCGCTGACATCCGCGCTCGCATTCTTGATGTTGACGGTATAGGTGATCTCACCGTTCGCTTCTACGGGATCCGGTGAATCCGTCAGCGAAGAGATTTCGATATCGGGTTTCCCCGATACGCCCGCGTAAACCGTTCCGCTCCATATGGCGGCACTCAATACAAGTATGAAAAATTTTCTGAAAAAACTGTTGGTTTTCATGATTTGTCCCCTTCAAATCTGAAAGGCGAGATAGAGATACGAGTGCATAAAAGACCGGAAGTAAAATGTAATTTATGCATCCCAACCACCCACCTTTATATTATTTTAGCCGCATGACGTTAAAACGCCTCTTAATGTTAACGGAATCATTTTTTCGTGACCCCGTAGGCTTTTTCCACCGCTTCGATGAAAGCGGAGCGGACGCCGTTTTTCTCCAAAGCGGCGTATCCCGCCGCCGTCGTGCCGCCGGGGCTCATGACGGCGTCCTTGACGATGGCCGGATGGCCGTGGGCGACGAGCGGCGCGAAGCCGGCGAAGAGGCCCTCGACCAGTTTCATCGCGTCGGCGCGCCCCAGACCCTCCCTGACGCCGCCGTCGGCCAGGGCTTCGGCCACGAGCGCCAGATAGGCGGGGCCGCTGCCGGCGATGGCGGTGGCGATGTCGAGCTCCTTTTCGCTTTCGACCCAGAGGGTCGCGCCGATGGAGGCGAAGAGGGCTTCGGCCTCCTCTTTTTTCGCCTTATCGCCGGTGAGCGTCGTCATGGAGGCGAAAAACTGGGCCGCGAGGTTCGGCATGGCTCTCACATGGTTTTCCGCTTTGACGGCCTTTTTCAGCGTTTCGAGCTTCGTGCCCGCCAGAACGGAGTAGAGGGTGTCCGCTTTGCCTTTGAGCGCGGACGCCGTCTCCTTGAGGGCGTGGGGCTTGACGCAGAGTATGACGGTCTGAGCGTCGATGTCGTATTTGTCCAGAAGGGCCGTTTTGGCGTGTTTTTCGAGCTTTTTTGTAAACTCCAGGAGTTTTTCGCCGTCGCGTCCCACTATCGTGAGTTCGTGCTCTTTTTCGAGGCCCTTGGCGAGAGCCAGCGCCATTTTTCCGGGGCCGATGATCGTCAGTTTCATGGTCTGTTCTCCGCGGGTTCGAGAAATTTTTTCAAAGGATCGGCGAGGCCGTAGTCGGGATATTTTACCGAATCGAGCACGACCTGGCCCATGAGGCCCTTCTTTTTGTTGAAAACCAGCGGGGCGATGAAGTTGACGTGGGAGTTTTCCAGCGGCGTGTCGACGATCATGATGTTGAGCACCATCGCGTCTTCGGCGCTTTCGAGCTGCAGCTTCTCGGCGGCGGCTTTGGGCAGGTCGAAGACGTAGTCGTCACGCAGCGCGGCCGGCTGGATGAGCGTGAAGGAGGGGGTATCGGCTTTTTTGTTCGTGAGTCGGGAGAAGATTTCGTCGATCGGCTCGAGGGTGAGCTCTTCGACGGAGTCGAAACCCAGTATCGGTATGACGACTTTGAAATCCATGGATAGGTACCTTTTAATGCATTAGTAATAATATATCGGCTAAAATCACTCATTAGTTTAATCCAGAGTACCTATGACAATACTGAATTGCCGGGTGCCGCCGAGACGGAGGTGATCCATGCGTCGAACCGCACTTTTTCTACTGACGGGAATCTTTCTTTTGACCTTCATGGCCGGATGCGGCTCCAAGAGCGAAGAGGAGTACGAGAAGCCCGCGCTCTACTGGTATCAGAAGATGATGAAGAAGATCGCCAGCGGCAATCTCGAAAAAGCGGACAACATCTTCACCTCCCTGGAGAGCGAGCATATCAGCTCGCCCCTCATCCCCCAGGCGATGCTGATACTGATGCAGGCGCACATGGACAACGAAGAGTACCTGCTGGCCAACTTCTACCTGGACGAGTACATGAAGCGCTACGGCAGCTTCAAAAACCGGGAGCTGGCCGAATTCATCCAGATCAAGGCGGCCTTCTACGGCCTCAGATCACCCCAAAGAGACCAGAAACTCATCGGCGACACGCTGATACGTGCGCGCAACTACATCGTGACCTACCCGCAGGGGGAATTCACCCCGATGGTCCACACGATGGAGGTGCGCCTGCAGATGACGCAGTTTCTGCTGAACGAGAAGATCGCCTCCCTCTACGACCGCCGCGGCAAACCGAAGGCGGCGGAGATCTACCGTAAAAAAAACGATGTGGGGTGGATCAGGATGGACGATATCGAGCCGCCCTCGGGCGGGTGGTTTGGTTGGCTCTTCGAGTAGCGCGCTACTCGAAGAGCCAACAGTGGGTAGTGAGACGCTTCGCTTAGTGAGTAGTCTTTGTGACCTGAAAACTTGACAAATTCTCCAAAACCTTATATAAACATAAAACGAAAGCGAAAGCCGCCCTGCGGCTTGTGCGAAATTTTCACGATATATTTTTCATAATCCATAAAGAGAAAGAAAGGGGGTTGAATGCAGTTAAGCGATTACAGTGCATTCCCGGCCGACATACCGGTCATCGTCGAAGATGACCTGTTTCTATATCCATTCATGATTTCACCGATTTTCCTGAGCGACGAGAAGAACGTCCAGGCGGCCGTCGAGGCGGTAGATACCAACTCGCTGGTGATGGTCTGCCCGACGAAACCGGGGCACGAGGGAGAGCGGAGTTTCGACGCCATCTACAACGCCGGTGTCATCGGCTCCATCATGCGGAAGGTGACGCTGCCTGATGGGCGTATCAAGGTGCTTTTCCAGGGACTGGCCCGCGGGCGGATCCTGGAGGAGGTGAACCATTCGCCGCTCATCGCCAAAGTGGACGTGATCCACTCCAAACCCTACAACGAGCTCAAGATCGAAGCTTTGATGGAGGTGCTCAGGGAGAAGCTGCGCCAGCTTTCGCAGGTGAGCAACCAGTTTCCGCCCGATCTGATCCGCACGATCGAGGAGAACCACGAGCCCAACCGCATCGCCGATCTGATTTCCAGCACCATCAAGATCAAGAAGCCCGAAGCCTACGAACTCTTCATCGAGGAGGACGTGGAGCAGCGGCTGCTACTTCTGATCGACATCATCAGCGCCGAGATCGAGGCGAGCAAACTCCAGAAGGAGATCCGCTCCAAGGTCCACAGCCGCATCGAGCAGGTCAACAAGGAGTATTTCCTCAAAGAGCAGCTCAAACAGATCCAGCAGGAGCTTGGGACCGATACGCAGCGGGAAGAGGAGATCGAGGAGTACTACAAGAAGCTCGAAGCCAAAAAGCCCTATATGAACGAGGATGCCTACAAAGAGATCAAGAAGCAGATCGACCGCTTCTCCCGGATGCATCCCGATTCGGCCGACGCCAACATGATCCAGGGGTGGCTCGACTGGGTGCTCGAGATCCCTTTCGGGAAACTCGCGAAAAAGCATCTGCGCATCGAAGATGTCGAAAAGCAGCTCGACAAAGACCACTACGGGCTCAAAAAGCCCAAAGAGCGGATCGTCGAGTATTTCAGCGTCCGTGAGCTGGCGGAGCTGCGGGGTGTCGCCGACAGAGAGATCAAAGGGGCGATCCTCTGTTTCGCCGGCCCTCCCGGTATCGGCAAAACCTCTCTGGCCAACTCCATCTCCAAGGCGCTCAAGCGCAAGCTCGTGCGCATCGCCCTGGGCGGTCTGGAAGACGTCAACGAGCTGCGGGGCCACCGCCGCACATATATAGGGGCGATGCCCGGACGCATCGTGCAGGGGCTCATCGACGCGGGCGAGATGAACCCGGTCATGGTGCTCGACGAAATCGACAAGGTAGGCCGAAGCATGCGGGGCGATCCGACCTCGGTGCTGCTGGAGATCCTCGATCCCGAGCAGAACAGCGCCTTCAGGGACTACTACCTGAACTTCAACATCGATCTGAGCCAGGTGATCTTCATCGCCACGGCCAACGACATCGGATCGATCCCGGGACCTCTGCGGGATCGTATGGAGTTCATCTTCCTGAGCAGCTATACGCCCCAGGAGAAGTACGAGATCGCCAAACGCTACCTGATACCCCAGGAGCTCAAGAAGCACGCGCTCAAAAAGAGCGAATTCTCCATCACCAAGGCGGCGCTGGAGATGGTGATAGAGAACTATACCAGGGAGGCCGGTGTGCGGAATCTGCGCCGGCGCATCGCCGACATGATACGGAAGGCGGCCAAGATGATCCTGAGCGATCCGGAAATCCACAAAGTGACGGTCAACGTCAAGAATCTCCAGGAGTTTCTGGACAAGCCGGTCTTCGAGATCGACCAGACCGACAACGTTCCGACCGTGGGTGTCGTCAACGGACTGGCCTGGACGGCGGTGGGCGGTGACGTGCTGAAGATAGAGACGATCAAGATCAAGGGCAAAGGGGGTCTGCAGCTCACCGGAAGCCTGGGCGACGTGATGAAAGAGTCGGCGCGAATCGCCCTGAGCGTCGTCAAGACCCTGATCGACCAGGGCAAGCTGAAGATCGACGAGCGGATCATTCCCAAAACCGTCAAGGAGCGGGAAGAGAAGATCAAGGTCGAGCCCAGCGAAGTCTACAAGCGCTACGATCTGCACATCCACGTGCCAGAAGGGGCGACGCCCAAGGACGGACCGAGTGCCGGTATCACGATGGCGACGGCGATCGCTTCGATCTTCAGCGAATTCAAGGTCCGGCCCGACGTGGCGATGACGGGAGAGCTGACGCTTACCGGAAAGGTCCTGCCCATCGGCGGCCTGAAGGAGAAGCTGATCGCCGCCTACAAAGCGAAGATGAAAAAGGTGCTGATACCCGAGAAGAACTACAAAAGGGATCTCGACGACATTCCCGATGTCGTGAGGGAGGCTCTAGAGATCGTGCCGGTGCGGCATGTCGAAGAGGTTCTGAAAGAGGCGCTTATCTACTAACGAAAAAAGGGCGGGCGGCAAACGCCGCATGCCCTTCCACACATCGACTCATATTCCCCCATCAACGCATATTCACACGAATCAAAGCGATGTAAGCCGCTCTATTTTTCCCATGATGTCGTTTTCCCTGACGGGTTTGGCGATGAAGTCGTTGGCCCCGCTGTTGAGGGCTTCGGTCTTTTTCGACTCGTCCGTCGTCAGGACGATGACGGGAATGTTCTGAAGTTTCGGATCGGAGTTCATGATCTGCAGGACGGAGATGCCGTCCATGATGGGCATGATGATGTCCAGAAGCACGACGTCGATATCGTCCAGATCGCGCAGGAGGGTGATCGCCTCCTGACCGTCGGCCGCTTCGATGATCTCTCCGATGTTCGGATTTTTCTTGAGCATGGCTGCCATGAGTTTTCTGTTGATCATATCGTCATCGACAACCAACACTTTGATTTTGCTCATTCAGTTATCCTTCGTGTTTCATGAATTTTTCTATGATCAGCCGTATCAGATCGCGGTTGACGAGGTTGACGATCACTTCGTCGCAGTATTTGCGATCGTCGTCGTCGACCCGTGAAGCG
Source organism: Hydrogenimonas sp. (assembly GCF_029933015.1). Taxonomy (GTDB): domain Bacteria; phylum Campylobacterota; class Campylobacteria; order Campylobacterales; family Hydrogenimonadaceae; genus Hydrogenimonas. Next base: position 5,676 of record NZ_JAOZOZ010000029.1, read on the forward strand.
GGGTCTGTCATCAGAATCAGGGCCGCGTTGGGCGCGCTCATCTTGATCTCCATGCTGAGCGGCTCGAGGGCCAGCCCTTCCGCCTCTTTGTCGACGAAAACGACGGCGACGTTCTCGTTCAGCTTGTCGCCGAGCTCTTTGGGATTTTCCGCCATATCGACTTTGTAACCGAGCTGATGCAAAAGATTGGCGAAAATTTTACCCTCTAACGGACTTTTTTTCAAGACCAGAATCGTATCGGCCGCTGCGGCGCTTTCCGCTTTCTCTTTGCCTGTTTTGTCGAAGCTGATGTTCTCCTCGGACGCTTTGACCGCTTCGGCCGCCTGTCTGCTCTTTTCGACCCGCTTCGCGGCACTTTCGGTGGGCTCTTTGGTATACATCTTGTCGCCGAGGAACTTCTTGAGGATCGAGACGATCTCCTCTCTGACGAGCGGTTTGGTCGTGTATTCGTCCAGACCTTCGGCGAGGAATCTCTCACGGTCGCCTTTGAGGGCGTTGGCCGTCAGGGCGACGATGGGGATATGTGGGATATCCTCGTCCTCTTCGTAGTCGAGGATCTCGTGGGTCGCCTCCACGCCGTCCATCACCGGCATCGAGATATCCATGAAGATGATGTCGTAGTCGCCGTTGCGACGTTTTTCGAAGGCTTCCAGACCGTTGTCGGCCAGTTCGACGGTGAGCCCCAGATCTTCGAGGGTACGTTTGATCAGCTTCTGGTTGATCGTGTTGTCCTCGGCCACGAGGGCTTTGGCGCTGAAACCGATATGGTCGATGTCCAGAAGCGGGCGTTTGGCCTCTTTGACCACTTCGGAGGTGGCGGCTTTGAGCAGCGAGATCACCTTCGTGACGTTGACCGGCTCGTAGATGATCTTTTCGCAGTGGAGCCTCAGCGCTTCGATCCGCTTCTGCTGGGTCGATTTGATGATGACGTTGCAATGGATCGGCGTTTTGCCCATTTTTCGCAGGTCGCTGTCGGAGGCGTAGTCGGCGTCGATCAGCGCCGATTGTGCCTTCTTCTCCGTGGCGAGCCTGATCAGCTCCTCTGGGGCGCTGAAAGGTATGAGCTGGGCACCGAAGTAGTCCAGGTACTCCTTGATGTATTCGTCCTGCTTCTTGCTCATGGAGGGCGAGGTGAAGAAGGCGACGGATACGTTGGTGAAGTGGTCGCGCAGGTCCTCGTTCATCGGAGGCAGCTCTTCGAACTCGATCGTGAAGAAGAACTTGGTCCCTTTGCCCAGTTCGCTTTCGAGATCGAGCTTGCCGCCCATCAGCTCCGCGTAGCGTGCGGAGATGGTGAGTCCCAGACCCGTACCGCCGAATTTTCTCGTGACGCTGGTGTCCGCCTGGGAGAAGGCTTCGAAGATGTGGGCCTTCTTGTCCGGGGAGATACCGATACCGGTGTCTTCGACGCTGAAGCTGATGGCGCACTTGTCGGGTTCGCTGGCGTGGACCTTTCGGATCTCCACGTTGATCGAGCCGCCCTGGTTGGTGAACTTGACGGCGTTGGACATCAGGTTGATCAGGATCTCTTTGATCTTGGTCGGGTCGCCCTTGATGGGCTGGTTCAGCCTGGGATCGATGAAGCAGGCGAGGTTGACGTGCTTCTCGGCCGCCTTGACGGCGTAGATCTCGACGGCGCTTTCGAACTCCTCGATCGGGTTGAAGACGATGTTCTCGATCTCGACCTTGTTGCTCTCGATCTTGGAGAGGTCGAGGATGTTGTTGATGATCTCAAGCAGGTTTTCGGAACTCTTCTCGATGATGCTGACGAACTCTTTCTGCTCGCCCTTGAGCTCCGTGTTTTTTAGCAGTTCGGTAAAGCCGACGATACCGTTGAGAGGCGTGCGGATCTCGTGGGACATGTTGGCCAAAAAGAGCGATTTGGCTTCGCTCGCCTCTTCGGCCCGCTGCTGTTCGCGCCGGGTCTCTTCGATGATCGCCTGCAGCAGGGCGTAGGCTTTCGCCGTTCCCTCCGGCGTGTCGAGGTTGATGTCCACTTTCTGGTTGGTCGATTCGGCGACGTTTTGCAGGATCGTTTCGAGGTTTTTGATGTTCTGGGTGATTTCGCGGCTGACGATGTAGCCGATGATCGCCAGAATGATCGAGATGATCCAGAGTGCGCCCGAGGCGACGGCGATGTACATCTGCTCCTGGAGCGTCTCGGCGGTTTTTCGCTTCATCTCCTTCATGATGAGGTGCTGGGCGTTGACCAGGATGGAGATCTTTTCGGTGTTGAGGTTGAACCAGAGCGTCGGGTCGATCGTGTAGTAGCCGTCGTTGATGGAGTGGAGGATCTCCGTGCGCGCTTCGGCCAGTTCGTTGAAGATCTCTTTGGCTTCGTCGTTTTCAAGGATCGAGTTGATACGTTTTCTCAGATTTTCGTCACCGATGAAGCTGTATTCGTACGTATCGGCCTTGCCGATGTAGTGGATCCACTTCTGAAGCTCTTCGTCGCTCATCTTCGTGTAGCGCGTGAGGATATAGGACATGAAGCCCCGCTCGATACCGCTTGCCTCTTTCGCTTTCGCGAAACTGATGAAGGCTTTCGCTTCGTTGGTGATCTCGTTGTTCGGACCGCTAGAGCTGGCACTGTCGATCTCGTCCAGTATCGCTTTGATCAAAACGGAGTAGTAGTCGAAAAAGGCTTCGTCGAAACTGATCTCCAGCGTATCGATCTGCTGTCGCTTTCTGTGGAGGATCCCGATCATTGTCGTGATCAGTTTTCTGGGAGCGATGTCGGGATGCTGGGAGAGATAGCTCTTGAGACGGCCGACTGTCTTGTCGACCTCTTTACGCTGATTCTCCAGGGACTCCTTGATCTTTTTCCCGTTGGAGGCGATGTAGATCGACGTCATACCCCGCTCTTTGGCCAGCTGGGTGGCCAGATCGTTCAGGATGGAACTGTAGGCCATCTTTTCGTTGAACGTCTGCCCTTTGAAATAGTTGGTCGAAGACTGGTAGAGAAAATAACTGGCAAACCCCAGCAGCAGTAAGATGGGGATCAGTGAAATAAGCTTGAGTTTGCTGCGAATACCTACTTGCATGCGTCACCTCGATTTATAGTGGAATTTTGTATGTCGCCGCGATATCGACACATTCGTTGGCGCCTGCGCTTTTGCCCTCTTTGAGAAGCTTGAGCGCGGTTTTCTTGTCGGCACTGTTCTGTAGAAGATAGGCTTCCGCCAGGTAGCACTTCGCGCGGGCGTTGCCGTTTTCGACCGCTTTGGCCAGGAAACGTTTCGCCGCGGGGATGTCCTGCTCGACGCCGAGGCCTTTCAGATAGAGGAGCCCCAGGAAAAAGTTGGCCTGTTCGGACCCCTCCTCTTCGATCGCCTGTTCGAAGTTGACTTTCGCCGCCTTGTAGTTTCCCTGTTTGTACGCGCGCATTCCGTCGGAAAAGTAGCTGGCGAGTCCCAGCAACGGAACGATCAGAAAAATCGGCAAAAATTTCATTTTCATGCATATTCCTTTGCCATCGATTTCGTCAGAGCCGCCAGCTTCCTGTAAAAATCCGTCAGACTCTTTTCGACCTCGTCGAGGGTTTTTGCGTGCTGGGCGTTCTCCATCAGGGCACGCATGTCTTCGATGCGCAGATTCGCCGCGACCCCTTTGAGTTTGTGGGCGGTTTCGTTGATCGTCTTGATGTCTTCGGCCTCGTAGGCCTTTTCGAAATTGGTACGCTCCTCCTGCGCCTGCTGGATGAAGTCGTTGACGAATTCGATGATGAGAGATTCGGGCAGGCCCAGGGCGTTGGCCGCTTCGGCCGGGTCGAACTCGATCGTTTCATCGCTCTCCGTCACCTCCAGATGCAGCCTCTTTTCGGAAGTCGTGACGGCGGGTTCTCGGGCCGGGGCGATCTCCTGCGCCGCTTCTGCCGGTTCGCTCGCTACGGAAATCTCCGCTTCGCTCTCTTTTTGGGCGGTCTCTTTCGGAGAGTAGGTTGCGGCGAGCATGTTCATGTAGGCGTCCACCTCGCTCCATACGGATTTGGCTTCCTCGTCCTTTTCGCTCGTGAGAACCTTTTCGAGGGTCTCCACCAGAGGGAACATCATCAGGTTGGCGGCGATGCCCTTGAGTTTCATCGCCTCTTTTCTCAGAGTTTGCGTCTCGTTGGCGGCGATGGCGCTTCTGACTTCGTCGAGATCTTCGAAATAGGTCTCCACGAACTCTTTGACGAAAGCTTTGACCATGGTCTCCGGCAGTCCGAGTGTGCCCGCGACTTTGCGGATGTCGGGCATTTCGATCGACGGGGATGCCGCGGTCTCTTCCCTCTTCGCTTCCACGGTTTCCTTCTCGGGTGCGGAGACGGCGGGCACATCCTCTTTCAGCCCGATGTCGGGAACGCCCGCTTCGGGGAAAACCGGAGCTTTCGGCGGCGCGATCTCCGTCTCCGTTGATTCGGCGTTTATTTCGGCTTCGGTTTTCTCCAGGCTCTCTTCGCCGAAAGAGAAGTCGACGAGTTCGAGAGGCTCGATCTTTTCCGACGAGGGCGCGGAGGGTTTCTCCGTCGGCTCCGTCTCGAAAAGGATGTCGCTCTCCGTCTCTTCTTCGGCCTTTTCGGCTTCCGGCTCTTCGAAAAGAAAGGTGTCGGACGAGGCCGTTTCACTCTCGACCGGCTCTTCGAAAGCGGTTTTTACGGCTTCTTCACCCGTCACGGCGACGGTAGGTTCCGGGATCGTGCTCTCGAGGGAGGGGACCTCGATGGCCGTGACGGTATCGCCCGTTCCGGTCAGAAGTCTCATGTTTTTGAAGTCGATCTGATAGTAGAACTCGGAAGCGCCCTCTTCGAAATCGACCGGGAAGAGTACTTCGAGGTCCAGTTCGCATTCGTAGGTCGCCTTGTCGCTGGTGGCGATGAGGACTTTTTTCTGTTCGGTCTTCGCGTTTCGCAGAAAGCTGAGCCATGAAAAGTTTTCGAAGTTGTAGATGTATCCCGGTTTTTTGACGAAAAGTTCGCTGTAGTCGTTATGGTCGCTCAAAAATTGGGAAATATCACTGTATCCGGCAAGTTTCAGGGCTTTTTTGGATACGCAGTGCAATTTTCCGTCGTTTCTGTAGATTAACACGTTTATCCTTTTTTCTCATCTTCGAGCATCTTGGCGTAGGTACTTTTGATCGATTCCACGTCAATCTGCTTGGCCGGATGCCGTGCCGCGATGTAGCCGACGATCCGACCCTCTTTGTAAATCGGTTTGATATAGGTGTCTACCCAGTAATATCGGCCATCTTTGCGAAGATTTTTAACCAATCCTTGCCATTCTTCACCTTTTTCTATGGTATCCCACATCTGTTTAAAGGCCGCTTTTGGCATGTCCGGGTGGCGGATGATGCTGTGGGGCTTGCCGATCAGCTCCTCTTTCGAATAGCCGGAAATCTCGAGAAATTTCCGGTTCGCGAAGGTGATGATTCCGTTCAGGTCGGTTTCGCTGATGATGACGCCGTCCGAGAAAGTGTACTCTTCGTCGATCGGTTCGGGTCGCTTCATGGATACTCCAGATTGTTGTGTTCGTTTGTCGTGTCCGACTCTTCGGACAACGTCCTTGCGCATCTTTGGAATCTTCTCACGAATTCTCTTTTTCCGCGGAAGTTCGAAGGTATTTTATTATCGACATCGCATCGGTTTTGTTAAGTACCTGCGCGAGCGTCCGTTCGTCTGCCTCTCTGATCGCCTCGAAGGTGCCGAAATAGTCGATGAGCCGCCTGATTTTGGCCGGTCCTATCCCCCTGGCTTCCAGCAGAGATATCTTTCTGTCCTCCTTCAGCCGCTGCTTCTTGTGGTAGGCGAGTGCGAAGCGGTGCGCTTCGTCGCGCAGACGCTGAAACCACTGCAGCCGCGGATCGGTGGGCATCAGCCGCATCTCGCCCTCGTCGGTGTAGAGAATGTCCCTGGCGGCCCCCTTGGCGCGGTGGGCTTTCGCGTCGATCTTCTCTTTGGCGATACCCACGACGGGGAGATCGACGCCGTGGTTTCTGAGCAGTTTCAGCGCCAGGGCGCGCAGTGTTTCGCCCCCGTCGACGACCCACAGATCGGGTGGCGGGGATTTTTCGAAAGAGGCGATACGGTGGCTGAGCATCTCCTCCATCTGGTGGTATTCGTCTTTGGATGTCAGGTTGTAGTGGCGGTAGGAGCTTTTGTCCCATCTCTCTTTGTCGAAAACCACCATCGCCCCCACGGGGGCTTTGCCGGCCAGGTGGGAGTTGTCGAAAACCTCGATCCTCTCCGGTACTTCCGCCAGCCCCAGAAGGTTCCGTATCTGTTCGCCTATCAGCGGTTTGGGCCGGCTCTTTTTCTGTCTCAGAAGCTCCCTGGCGTTCTGGATACCCAGGTCGGTCAATCTCTTCTTGTTTCCTCTTTGGGGTGTCGTGATGGTGACCTTTTTCCCGATTCGGCCGCCCAGCAGTCTGCCGAGCTCCTCCTGCTCTTCGAAAGGGTGGGCCGTGAGAATGGCCGTGGCGGTGAAAGGCGTTTCGCTGCCGTAGAACTCCAGAATGCTGCGTCTGTAGACTTCTCCGAGATCGATATCGTCGTGGAGGTTGAGCCAGGTGTGGCTCGAGGCGACGATTTTTCCCTCCCGCATGAAGAGCCGCACCAGCACGCCTCCTTCGTCGTCGAAATCGGCGGCGAAGATATCGAGGTCTTCCAGCTTCGCCAGGTCGGCGCTGGAGTACTCTTCGATCTTTTCGATCGCTTCGATGCGGTCTCGGATCTGTGCCGCCTCCTCGAAACGCAGCGACTCCGCGTAGAAGCGCATCCGCTTTTCGAGGGCTTTGCGGATCTTCTGTTTGTTGTGGATGAACGAGAGCGCCTCGTCGATCAGCTCTCTGTACGCCTCTTCCGTGATTTTCCCTTCGCAGGGGGCCATGCAGCGCCCGATCTGGTGGAAAAGGCACGCCTTTTTTCCTTTGAGGCACCCCTTTTTCTGCACCAGCGGCACCAGTTCGTAGAGGGAGTCGAGAATGGCCCTCGCACCATGGGGGAAGGGGCCGAAATATTTGACTTTTTTTCCTTTGACCACTTTGCGCGTCAGCTCGAACCGGGGAAAGGGTTCGCTCAGATCGATGTAGATGTAGGGGTAGGTCTTGTCGTCGCGCAGGAGAATGTTGTATTTGGGTTTGAGCTGTTTGATGAGGGAGTTTTCCAGCAGCAGGGCGTCGCTCTCGCTGGGGGTCACGATCGTCTCGATGCGTACGGCCTGGGCGATCATCTGGTAGATCCGGGGCCCGAGATTGGGAGCCGGCGAGAGTTCGGGGGTGAAGCGGAAATAGCTTTTGACCCTCTTTTTGAGACTTTTCGCCTTTCCCACATACAAAAGGCGGTCGTTTCTGTCGAAGTACTGGTAGACGCCGGGTCGGTCCGGCAGGTTTTTCAGCGTCTCTCTCATCGGTTCCGTTCTATCGTCTCTTTGATGGATTCGAAAGCCTCTTTGATGGGCTCCTTCTTAGCGGTGACGGAGAAAGTGCCCGTCGCACGCTCTCTGTATCTTGGCTCCGTATCTTTGACGGGTTTCGGCTCGGGTGAAAACTTGGAGACGAAAGCCTTGACATGCTCGATCCGGAAGTCGCCGCAGGCCTCTTTGAGAGGGGGCAGAGAGGTTAATAGGTTCTTAATTGAAGAGAGCTTATAATCGAACTCCATTTTGAAAGCCGGATGTTTCATCGCGAAAAAGAGGGTCCGGTTTTTGACGTACATAAAGAGAATGCCGCGCCGCATCGGTTCGGGAAGAGCCTGCTTGATACGCCGGAAACACTCCCGCTCCCGCAGTCTGGCATAGATGGGTTGGGCAACGAGATGGGTAAGAACCGTATCGATTTTTTTCATATAATTATTATAGCATCTCTCCTTGCAGGTCTCTGCGGCTGCGGACACAAGGCGCCGCCGTACTACCCCAAGGAGAAGAGTCAGTCCCGGAGTTCGTGAACCTTTCGGGCAGAGGAGAATACCTGTGAAAACAGACAGCAAATACGACGTAGTGATCATCGGTGCCGGGATCGCGGGCCTCTATGCGGCGCTGCATATTCCGAAAGAGAAGAACGTATTGATTCTTTGCAAGGACATTCCCTGGGAGTGCAACACCTTCTACGCCCAGGGCGGTGTGGCGGCCGCCGTGGACGAAACGGATGTCGCTTCGCACATCGAAGACACTCTCAGCGCCGGGGCGGGCCTGTGCAACCGCGAAGCGGTCGAGATCATGGTCAAAGAGAGTCTCGACGTCATTCCCGATCTGATCCGCCGGGGATTTGAGTTCGACAGGGACGAGAAGGGGGAACTCCTCTACACCAAAGAGGCGGCCCACAGCAGGCCGCGCATTCTCCACGCCGGCGGCGACGCGACGGGACGCTATCTGCATCAGTTTCTGATGCAGGCCAATCCCCACCCCCTCGTCTACAACGTCCGGGTTTTCGATCTGCTGCGTTCGGGGGATACCTGCTACGGCCTGCGCGCTTTGATCAACGACGAGATCAAGGAGCTCTACGCCGATGCCGTCATCATCGCCAGCGGCGGGGTAGGCAGCCTCTACGCCTATCATACCAACTCCCGGACCATCAGTTCCGACATTCACGGCATCTGTCTCGAGCGCGGGATACGGCTGGATATGATGGAGATGATGCAGTTTCACCCCACCGTCTACGTGGACAACCCCTGGGCGAGAAAACAGCTGCTTACCGAAGCGCTGCGCGGCGAAGGGGCCGAGATCGTCGACGAGGAGGGGCGGCGCTTTCTTTTCGACTACGACGAGCGGGGCGAACTGGCGCCACGTGATATCGTCAGCCGCGCCATTTTCGACTATCAGAAGAGAAAAGGGACCAAGGTCTATCTGAAAATGGACATGTTCGACGAGGAGTTTTTCGCCCACCGTTTCCCGAACATCAAAAAGGCCCTGGCCTCCGTCGGATTCGACCTGCCCAAAGACTGGGTACCGATATCTCCGGCTTTCCACTACGCCATCGGCGGCATCGTCTGCGATATGGACGGGGTCGTGCCCGGACTGGAAAACCTCTATGTGGTGGGCGAGGCGGCCAGTACCGGCGTCCACGGGGCCAACCGTCTGGCCAGCAACTCGCTTCTGGAGGGACTCGTCTTCGGCCGCCGCGCGGCGCTGCATCTGACGGAGAAGGATTTTCGCTGGAGCCACAAACCCCCTTTCGCCGAATTCAAGGGCAATCTCGTCGAAAAGGACGACACGATTCTCAAGCAGCGCCTCAGACGTACGATGTGGCAGGAGGTGGGGATCGTCCGGACCCGTTCGGGTCTCGAGAGGGCTCTCGATTTCGTCGACGACGTGCAGCATCTGACGATCGGAAGGCTTCTTGCACTGCGTCTCAAAACGGCCCGAAAGATCATCGAATCGGCCCTGGCCCGCACAGAATCGGTCGGTGCGCACTACATAATCAACGAATAGTGACGATATTTTATAGAGTTTAAGACCTAAAATATCGAAACCAAAGGAAAACCATGCACGAAGCGACGTTCCATCTGACGACCACATGGGTCGGCCTGATCGATGCGGCGATCTTCATCATCGCCTACTACTTCATCGCCACCGAAGACAAATACGAGATCAACAAAGCCAAGCCCGCCCTCTTCGCGGGTACCTCCATGTTCATGCTGATCGGCATCTATTTCGCCGTCAACGGCATGGATCCCGAACCCCTGCACCACGAGATGCAGAAGCTGATCCTCGAAATCGCGGAGATCTTCTTCTTCCTCTTTGTTGCCATGACCTTTATCGAAACCCTGATCGAACGCAGGGTCTTCGATGTCATGAAGTACAAACTGGTCTCCAAGGGCTACAGCTACAAGAAACTCTTCTGGCTGACGGGGATTCTCGCCTTTTTCATCTCGCCGGTCGCCGACAACCTGACCACGGCGTTGATCCTTTCGACGGTTCTTTATACGATCGATAAAACCAACAGGGAATTTCTGGTGGCGGGCGCCATCAACATCGTCGTCGCGGCCAACGCCGGCGGTGCCTGGAGCCCCTTCGGCGACATCACGACCCTGATGGCCTGGACGGCGGGCAAGGGAGAGTTCGTCGATTTTCTTTTCCTCTTCGTTCCATCCGTTGCCGGCTGGCTGCTGACCGGCTGGCTGCTGGCGATGTACGTACCCAAGGGCGAACCGAAGTTCGATGTGACTACCGAGGAGATTCCTCAGATGAAAGAGGGCGGGCAGACGGTGATCTGGCTGGGGATCTCCACCATCGCCATCGCGGTGCTGGGCCACCAGTTTTTCCATTTCCCGGCGATGTGGGGTATGATGTTCGGGCTTTCGCTTCTGAAGCTCCACTCCTTCAAACTGCAGCATTCGGCCAAATCCGACGGTTACGACATCTACGTCAACATGAAAAAGATCGAAAACGATACGCTGCTCTTCTTCTTCGGTATTCTCTCGGCGGTCGGTGCGCTCCATTTCCTGGGATTCCTGGACTATATCCACGATCTCTACTCCGTCATCGGACCCACGGCTGCGAACATCGGTGTCGGGTTCATCTCCGCCATCGTCGACAACGTACCCGTCATGAGCGCCATCTTGAAAGCGAGTCCCGAGATGGGACTGGATCAGTGGCTGCTGGTGACTCTGACGGCCGGTATCGGCGGCAGCCTCATCAGCTTCGGTTCCGCCGCGGGTGTCGGCGTCATGGGGCGCCTGCGGGGCATCTATACCTTCAACTCCCATCTGAAACTGGCCTGGACCGTACTGGCCGGATACATCCT
>NZ_JAOZOZ010000133.1 GCF_029933015.1 Hydrogenimonas sp.
TAGCTTTGGCTAAACCTTGCGCTTTTCGCCTCGTCATCGCATTTTTTGCGTGTCATTCCCGCTCATGGGGATTTTTGAGATGGGTTCTAATTATAGACACCGTTTAGGTGACTAGCGGGAACATCTTTTCGGGTTTTGCCGACAAAAACCGTCTCGAAGCCGACCGAGCCGTAAAGAGCGAAATCTTCTCCTAGAAAGCGACGATTTGGCTTATGAGTGGTCTTGAAACATACAGAAAAGAGTTTATAGGTATGCATTGAACGCTCTTTATGTCCGATATAGATAGGATAGAAAACTCAAAAACGGAGAGACGATGAAAGAGATACGATGCGACGTACTGGTCATAGGCGGCGGTCCCGCGGGAGGGGTGGCGGCGATCACGGCGAAAGAGCACCATCCCGACAAGAGAGTGCTGCTGATCCGCAAAGAAGAGAAACAGCTGGTCCCCTGCGCCATTCCCTACATTTTCGGGGATATCCTGGGAAGCAGCGAAAAGGACGTGATGTCCTGCGCGCCGGTGGAAAAGAGCGGCGTGGAGACGATGGTGGGAGAGGTCCTGCATATCGACAAAGAGGCCAAAAGAGCCACGACGCGGGATGCGGTCATCTTTTTCGACAAACTGGTCATCGCGACGGGGTCCGTCCCTTTCGTCCACCCCTCCATGAAGGATGCGACGAAGATCGAAGGGGTCTTCACCGTGCCGAAGGAGAAAGAGACGATCGACCGGCTCAAAGCCTACGCCGAAACCAGAGAGCGGATCGCCATCGTCGGGTCGGGGTTCATCGGACTGGAGATCGGGCTGGAGTTCGCCAAATCGGGCAAAAACGTGACGCTGATCGACGGAGTCGACCATGTACTCAACACCGCTTTCGACAAAGAGCTGGCGGCCGAAGCCGAAAAGCTGGCCGAAGAGGCGGGTGTGACGCTGGAGCTGGGAGAGTTCGTCGACGAGGTATTGGAGAAAAACGGCAGGGTTTCAGGCGTGAAGCTCAGAAACGGCAAAGTCATCGAGAGCGAAATGGTGATCCTGGCCACCGGGTACAAACCCAACACCGAACTGGCCGAACGCTCGGACATCCAGCTCACCTGTTACGGCGCCATCTGGGTCGACGAATATATGCGCACCCAGAACCACGACATCTTCGCCGTGGGCGACTGCGCCGCCCGCCGGGACTTCATCACCAGGGAATACTCCCGCGTCATGCTCGCCTCCACCTCGGCGGCGGAAGCGCGGGCGGCGGGCACGTCGCTCTACAAGCTCAAATACATCAAGGGGTTCAACGGTACCATCGCCATCTTCTCCACCGTCGTCATGGATCGGGCTTTCGCCTCGGCCGGCGTGACGGAGATGCAGGCGAGGGAGCAGAAGCTCGACATCGTCACGGGAACCTTCACAGGCATGAACCGCCACCCCGCCACGATCCCCGACGCCACAAGACAGTCGGTCAAACTGATCGCGATGAACCACAGCGGGCGGATCATCGGCGGACAGATCGTCGGAGGTCCGGAGGTGGGAGAGCTCATAAACATCGTGGGTCTCATCATCGAAGCCAAAATCACGATCTACACCCTCCTCTCCCTGCAGGTGGCGACCCATCCGCTTCTCACGGCCGCCCCGACCGCCTACCCGATCGTCAAAGCCGCAGAGAGCATCGCGAAAAAGATGGAATAGTATTTGAGATTGGATTCTATCGTTTGAAGCGGAAGCCTTCGGCTTCCAGTAGAGGCCGGAGAGCGTCGGCCTTTTCACCCTGCAGCTCCATCCACCCCCCTTTGAAGGTGCCGCCGGAACCCAGGCGTTTCTTGATCCGTTTCAAAAGCGCTTTCTCCTCGCCGCTCTCGAGATGGAACTCTCCTACCAGCGTCACCGGTTTGCCCCTGCGCTTCTCTTTTTTGAAAACGAGCCGGTGCTTTTCGGGCGCGAGAACCTCTTTCGGGTCATCGGTCCGGGACACCTTGTTGTCGGCTTCCCAGCCGTCACCGAAACTTCCGAACTCGATATCGAGTTTGACACCTCTGGCCATCAGGCGGTCGCCGTCTCTCCGATAAATTCGGCGTACTCCTCGTAGTTGCCCTTGAAGTCGACGATCTCTCCGCCGGGTTTGATCTCGACGATGCGGTTGGCGAAGGCGTCGATCAGCTCACGGTCGTGGGTGACGCAGATGACGTTGCCCTTGAAGTCGTAGAGCGCTTCGCCCAGGGCGATGATCGCCTCCAGATCGAGGTGGTTGGTAGGCTCGTCGAGCACCAGGAAGTTGCCCTGCTCGAGCATCATCTTGCTCAGCATCATACGGTGCTTCTCGCCACCGCTGATCTTTTCGATACTCTTCTCCTGCTCCTCGCCGGAAAAAAGCATCCGTCCCAGACAGTTGCGGATTTCGGAGATGTCGGCTTCCCTGTCGTGGCTTCTTAGCCACTCGTAGAGCGTCTCGGTGCCGTGGATGCGGTCGGTCGTATCCTGCGGGAAGTAGCTGGGCTCCACCGTCGCCCCCCAGCGGATTTCGCCGCCGTCGGGCTTGAGGCCGTCGTCCATGATCATCTTCAGCATCGTCGTCTTTCCCACGCCGTTGGGGCCGATCAGCGCCACCTTGTCACCGGGATTGAATTTGAGATTCAGGTTTTCGAAGACCACGTGGTCGTCGAACTTTTTGCTGACGTTCTCGAGCTCCAGCGCCTCCTTGCCGATTTCGCGCTTCTGTCTGAACACGATGGAGGGATCCCGGCGGCTGGAGGTCTGGAGCGACGAGAGATCCAGCTTTTCGAGCTGTTTGCGGCGGCTGGTGGCCTGCTTGGCCTTGGAGGCGTTGGCGCTGAAACGCTCGATGAACTTTTCGAGCTGCTCTTTTTCCTTGAGCTTCTTGGCCCGCTCCATCTCTCTTTGCTTCTGCAGCAGGTTGGAGGCGATGTACCAGTCGTCGTAGTTGCCGGTGAATTCGCGGATCGACTTGAAGTCGAGATCGAGGATATGAGTGACGACACTGTTGAGAAAGTGGCGGTCGTGGGAGATGACGATCATCGTTCCTTCGTGGCGTTTGAGCTGCTCCTCGAGCCAGGCGATGGCGTGGATGTCGAGGTTGTTGGTGGGCTCGTCGAGAAAGAGGATGTCGGGCTTGGGAAAGAGCACCTGCGCCAGCAGCACCTTGAACTTGTCGGCGCTGGGCAGCGTGCTCATGAGCTCGGTGTGCTGCTCTTCGGGAAAACCCAGCTCGCTGAGGATCTTCTTGATCCGCACGTCGTACTCGTACATCGGGTCCTCTTCGACACAGATCATCTCCAGCTCTCCCAGGCGCTCGTTGACCTTGTCGTCGTCGAAGTTGCCCTCCATGTAGAGGCGCTCTTTCTCCTTGATCGCGTCGTAGAGGCGTTTGTTGCCGTAAAGCACCGCGTCGGCGATCGTGAAATCCTCGAAGGCGTACTGGTTCTGCCCCAGCACGCCCACTTTCAGGCCGCTGCCGACGACGATCTCGCCGCTGGAGGGCTCCTCTTCGCCGGCGACGATCTTCAGAAAGGTACTCTTGCCGGCGCCGTTGGCACCGATGAGGCCGTAGCGCTTTCCGGCGTCGAGTTTGAGGTTGACGTTTTCGAAAAGCACACGGCCTCCGAAACGTTTGGTCAGATTGATGGTTTGCAGCATACTTTTTTTATCCTTCTTTCACGAGTTCCAGGACTTTTTGGGGCGGACGTCCCAGGACCGCTTTGCCGTCTTTGATGACGATGGGGCGTTCGATCAGTTTCGGATGCTCGGCCATCGCTTCGATGAGCTTCTCGTCGTCCTCCACATCCTTGAGGCCCAGCTCCCTGTAGATCGCCTCTTTCGTGCGCATGATATCGCGGGGTTTCGCGCCGATCATGTCGAGCACTTTTCGGATCTCCTCTTTGCTCGGATGTTCGTCGAGATATTTGTAGATGACGGGCTCGATCCCCTCTTCCTGCAGAAGTTTCAGCGCTTCGCGGGATTTGGAACAGCGGGGATTGTGCCAGATGACGATGTCGTTTGCCATTGTCGCTTCCTTATGGTAAAGTTTTCGTTATGAATGAAACGAACGGATACGAAGAGAAACCCACGATCGAACTGCTGCCGCAGCTGAGCCGCAGATGCCTGCTACTCGTCCACGCTTTGCACGGACTGTTTCTCTTCGTACCCGTTCTGCTGGGCTTTTGGGCCTGGATGGAGTTCGGCTGGTTCTACGGCCTGCTGGTCTGGCTCGTCGCCGTCTTCGCCGGGACGATCCTCCTCAGCAAGCTCAAGCTCGCCTACATCCCTTTCAACCAGCACGAACTCTCGCACTCGACCACGGCCATTTTGAAATGGGTGGTGTTCAGGCGGTTTTGCTGAACCCCAATAACGATTCGCGAAGCGAATCTCAATGACCAATGACCAATAACGGGCGCTTCAGCGCCCTTAATGCAGCTCCTCGTTGAGTTTCACTTCCCGGCGGCTTCGCATCGCGATCATCTGACCGGTGG
>NZ_JAOZOZ010000134.1 GCF_029933015.1 Hydrogenimonas sp.
GCAGGTTCCCTGAATGGATGGCGGCGACCACCAGATAAAGCCCGCTGCCATTCGCCCGGCAAGAGAAGGGGTTTTGTAACCTGCCCGTTCAATACAATCCATAAGTGGAATGAGGTAGATGCTTTTTTCACAATTCTGCAGGCACAAACTCTTCGCTATTTGATTTGTCTCTTTTCAATAGTATCCAGAAGTCCCCAACGAAAACATATGCGAAAAATCTTTCATTTTACTACAAAATATACTTTTTGCAACATTTTTTTAATTTGGATGATTCATTAGAAAAAGATGCGATTTTCTTCAAATCCAAAGGGAAAAACCTGACAAAAATCCTTTTTTTGGATTTATGATTCTGCTGTGATCACAAAAAATCTACATATAGCATATGACGTCTATGCGGAAGGAACAATAAATGAAGACAAAATATCTGACACCCAGGGAGCTCGAGGATGCTTTGGGCATCAAGATTTCGTATCAGGCAAAGCTGAGGATGAACCGTAAAATCCCATTTATTAAAATCGGCAGGCGGATTCTCTATAATCTGGAAGATATCGAGAGGTGGTTGTATGAACATAGAGTCGATCAGCTGGGTTGAAATATGATATCCGGGACAACCGTAGAATGTCTTATGAGATGGAAAGGGTGGTCCCTGCCGGATACCAACGGTTTTCAGATCTCTTATAGATATCTACGTATAGATGTTTTGAAAGCCGGTTTTAGCTGGAAGTTCTCTTCGGGAACGGATCGGAGAGCTGTTATGCCGGTTTGCGGATCCGCTCTTCGTCACTCTCTTTTCTAGAAAACAGTTTTCGGATGGAAGGGGACGAGAGCCTTCTAAAGGGCGCTTCGAAAAAACTCTCGTCGTTGGACACGCTTGTGAGGCCGTTTTCGTATATGTCGATCTCTTTGACGCTTTCCGGAAGTTTTGGCAGATGCGCGAGGCCGCAGTGAAACAGCTGCAGCGTCTTTAGGTTTTCTGGCATCTTCGGAAGTTTCGCCAACGGCAGATTGCCCAGGATCAACACCCTCAACGAGTTCGGCAATCTTTCGGGCTCGGCGAGCCCGATCTCGACGCTTTCACAGGAGAGGGAGAGTGTGTTGAAAATGTTCAGGTAGGCCAGGGCGTCGGGCATCTTGGGCCACTGTACGATCCTGTTGCCCACGCAGTAGACATGCGTCAGCGAAGGGGGCAACTCTTCGCCGAGAGTTGTCAGCATGTTGTATCTGCACACGAGAGTTTCAAGCCCATCGGGCAGCTTCGGAAGAGAACTCGCATCGGTATGGGCCAGTTCGAAACGCACGAGGTTTTCGAGTCTTTCCAGCGAATAGGGAAGTTCGGTTTGTATGATCTTGCCGTGTCTTTCGTAATCGGCGCCTTGGTCGCACACGATGGCACGGCATTTTTCAAAGAGCGTCGCGGTATCCATATCCGGCGCCAGCGGTCTGCCCTCGGCATCGAGACCGTACCGGACGACGAATCGTCGAAGGGTTTCGTCCTGCCTACTCATCGCGATTCCCTTCGACGGAGGTATCCGATACGGCCCCGTTCCTTCCCCATCGTTCCCTGAAGGATTCGTACGCCTGGGCGCACCGCTTTTTGAAACGGTCGCCGGGGCGGCATGGCCCATCCGGTCCCATCCGCTCGGATGAGAGGCCAAGTTCCCGGCATTTCCTGCCGATCAGACCGGCCGAGGAGCCCTCCGTATGCCCGCCGATTTCCTGCGCGGCCAGGCGCAGGGCCACCGCGCTCAGTGTCAGACCGGCCAGGCGGCAGAACGCTTCGGCATCGCCTTTCTTCCACAGGTCGTCGTCCCGGATATAGAGAGTGCCGTTTGCATGGGCGTGGAAGACCGCGTTATCCTCCTCGTAATAATGGGGAAAGTGTGTTCTGCAGAAAGGATCGTCGTAAAGACCGATCTCTTTCAAAAAAGTCGTTTTGGGGTCTTCGGAGACGAAACGGATATTGTCGAACAGGTCGGGCCGGCCGGTCATCTCTTTCAGAAAATCGAGGACGAGGGTATATCGTTGCTGCATGTGCGCTCCTTTTGAATGAAATAATGAAAAAGGTGTATGGTTTGATGGGAAGGAAAAACCATGCCGCCATTGTAGGAGCGATACGGCACAATCGGTGTGCCGTCGGGAAATCCTCAAAATTGCGGAGAGATTACGACCCTTTTTTCCGGTAGTAGAGGCAGTTGTCTCGAATGCCGAAAAAAGAAAGGTAGCTTTCGTTGTAGCCGATGTAGTCAAAATGCGCCTCGAGCCAGTCGAAAAATTCGTCGCTCGCCGTCGCGCCGCCGCGCTCTTCGCCGATGAGTACGAAATAGGGCGTCTCGATCCCCCGTTGCCACTGGTTTTCAAAAAACGTCACGACCTCTTCGCCGCCACAGTATGGCACCCAGGAGGCCAAAACCAGGTCGGGCGCCGTTTCGCACACGAGCGTCGTGATATCCCGGTCGATCAGACACCCGGACTTTTTCACATCTTTGTAGTAGGGGCTCTCCTCGATCTCGAAAACGCGGTTGTGCTCTTTTAGCGTATAACCGTATCCTGCAAAACCCAGCCGGTTCAGCAGCAGGGTCAGATACCCGGAGCCGGCGTCTATCTCCACGAAGCGCCTGACGCCGAAACTTTCAAAATCTTTGCGAAGCGTTTCGCAGAAGTCGCGATTGACGGCGGCATACCCGATCTGCCGGAGATGGCTATCCCTACCGCCCGATGCGCAGAGCAGATGGATGAAGTCGGGATCGTCGGCCCGAGGCAGCCGTTCGGGGTTCAGAGAGGGTATGATTTTTTCCAGCGGCTTTCTCAGCGGACCGGGCCGAAGGACGCCGTTTTTGTTTATCTCCTTTAGGTAAAGTGCCTGGATGCGCGCGATTTTTTCTTCGTCCATTTCAATCCTTTTTTCCGGAATTACACTCCAATATCGGCACAATCGTTGTGCCCGTTTGCCGTCATAATGCCACCCAAAGATCACAACCGAAAGGATTCGACATGAAAAAGATAGGACTGGTAAAACACCCCGGAGCCCGGAATACAAAAGGGGAAACCGCTCTTCGGACGCCCCTCGTGCCGGCCGACTTCACCCACTGCGCCATCGTGGGCGAGACCGGATGCGGCAAGACCACTTCGGCCATCCTTCCCAACATCGAAGAGCGTATAAAAAAGGGGCACGGCGTTCTGATTTACGATTACAAAGGCAACCTCCATCCGAAGATCAAGGCGCTGGCCCTGCGCCAAGAGAAGCTCGAAAAGGTCGTCATCGTCGGACAGCCGTGGGGCCGCAGGATCAATGTCGTCGAGGGGATGTCCTCCAAAGAGATCGAAGAGATGCTCAATCGGGTCATCTCCATGAAAAAGGAGGAGGACGCTTTCTGGCGGCAGAGCGCACTGGGCGTGCTCGTCCCCGTGTTGCGGTTGTTCACGCTCGTGCAGGCGTTGAAGGCGTCGTTTGCGAAACACGAGATCGATTGCGATTTCGAGCTGGAAGTCAGAAAAGGCGGCAGCCGCGCCAC
This sequence comes from Hydrogenimonas sp., assembly GCF_029933015.1. Classification (GTDB taxonomy): domain Bacteria; phylum Campylobacterota; class Campylobacteria; order Campylobacterales; family Hydrogenimonadaceae; genus Hydrogenimonas. The sequence goes on from NZ_JAOZOZ010000134.1 coordinate 3,513, forward strand.
GGTCCGATACGATATGCCCCCCACCTTCAGGTCGCTGGAAAAGGCGCTGGCCTCCCTGGAGTCGATGAAACTCTTCACGGCGGGATACGGTGACCTGCATGAGAGGCTGAAGGAGCTCTACCGATCCCATCTCTTCGAATATATGGACGACCTTATCTTCCAGAAACGGTACAAAGAGCTGATGGAACACCTGGAATATCTCGAGGAGATCCACGACAAATACACCTCGATGCCGCTGGACCGCTACTCCACCTATACGAGCGTACACCTCACCATCGCGGCGGCGCTCAACGTCATGGCCAGAAGCGCGGCGTTCAACGCGCCGGACCTCGACATCGTGCGGTCGCTGGAGGAGGGCGGCATCGTCGTCATCGACACCCGCGAAATCCCCGACACGGTGCTGGCCCACTTCACGGCCACGCTTTTCGAGCGCATGAAAGTGCGGTTCGTCAAAGAGAGCGTCACGCCGATCTCCGTCTTTCTGGACGAGGCCCAGAAGATTCTCCTGCCGGAGACGGAGATTCCCGTCGACACGCTCCGCGAAGCGAAGGTCGAAGTCTTCATGGCGTTTCAGAACGACGCGCTGATCCGAAAAAAGATCGGCGACGACGCCTACGCGTCGCTGCATACCAACCTGACGAAAAAGATCGTCTATCGCAGCGACACCTCCTTCGGGGGGCTCGACACCTCCGGTCTGGGAACATTCGAGTATCTCGACAAATCGGACGGTTATCGCACCGTTTCCCGCGCCGAACCCCTCTTTTTCGAGGATGCCGAACTCTTCGAGGCGGAGCTGGCGTATCAGCGCATGGCACATGTCCAAGAGCGCTACATGCTCGAGCGCGAACCCGAAGAACCGTTCGTCTGCATCTACGACGCCCACGCGTTCGAGCAGGGACGGATGCTGGTGCGTACCCGTTCGCGGCGGAGCGAGTACATCGATTTCGTGAC
>NZ_JAOZOZ010000030.1:0-6999 GCF_029933015.1 Hydrogenimonas sp.
ATCTTACCCCAACTTTGCCTTCTATGATCCGTATAGGGTTTTTAGAGGTGCCCTTCAACAATTCTCGTGATAATGGAGTACCGTATGAATCCTGTTGTCGAATCGATCAAGAAAGAGGTGGGCAAAGTCATCGTCGGGCACGAACATCTCGTCGACGCCATGCTGATCGCACTGCTGTGCGAAGGGCATCTGCTCGTCGAGGGGGTGCCGGGGCTGGCGAAGACGACGGCGATCAACGCGCTGGCACAGGCACTGGGTCTGGCTTTCAAGCGGGTGCAGTTCACGCCCGATCTTCTGCCCAGTGACATTACAGGCACGGAGATATACGATCAAAAGAGCGGCGAATTCAGGGTCAAACACGGTCCGGTCTTCACGAACCTTCTGCTGGCCGACGAGATCAACCGTGCTCCAGCGAAGGTGCAGTCGGCGCTGCTGGAGGTGATGCAGGAGAAGCAGGTGACGATCGCCGAGGAGACCTACAGGGTGGACAGGCCTTTCCTCGTTCTTGCCACCCAGAACCCGGTGGAGCAGGAGGGGACCTACCGTCTTCCCGAAGCGCAGCTCGACCGTTTCATGATGAAGGTGAACGTCGGGTACAACACGATCGAAGAGGAGTTCGAGATCGTCAGCCGGGTGGCGGCCAAAGGGTTCGGAGAGATCTCCCAGGTCGCCGGAAAGCCGGAGATCGCCGCGCTTCAGAAAGAGCTGCACGGCGTGCATGTGGACGATGCGGTGCAGAAGTACATGCTCAAACTCATATTCGCCACGAGATATCCGAAAGAGTACGGCCTGGAGGAGATGGGGGAGTATATCGAGTTCGGTGCCAGTCCCCGGGCTTCCATCGATCTTTACAAAGCGAGCCGCGCCGTGGCGCTGATACGGGGGAAAGACTACGTCACACCCGTCGATATCGCCGAAGTGCTTCACGATGTGCTGCGCCATCGCGTCATCCTCAACTACAAAGCCGAAGCGGCGGGCATCACCAGTGACGATGTGGTCAAGGCGGTCCAGAAGTCGGTGCGGGTACCTTAAAAAGGATGGTCTAAAGGGAGCAGTAAACAGGGAACAGGCAATGGTGAATGATGATGAAAGGGTGGTATGAACACTAAAGCGAAAGAGCTGCTGATCAAGACGAAACGGCGGCTTTTCGGTCAGAATATCGGCAACAACATCTCCACTTTCCAAGGCAACGGGATCGATTTTGCGGAGCTGAAGGAGTACACCTACGGGGAAGATGTGCGCAAGATCAACTGGAAAGTGACCGCACGACAGCAGAAGCCCTATGTCAATGTCTTCAACGAAGAGCGCGAACTCAATATCGTCATCGGTTTCATGGTGTCGGGAAGCATCTATTTCGGGACGCTGCGGCAGAAACAGGAGGTGATGGCGGAGATTCTGGCGCTTCTTGGGTTTGCGGCGCTCAAAAACTCCGACCGGGTCACGTCGATCTTTTTCGATACCGCTCTGATGCAGTGGTTCAAACCCTCCAAAAGTCCCAATATCGTCTATGCGGCCCTCGAATATGCTCTGGAGACCGATGTGCTGAAACGGCGTTGCGATACCGGAAAGTTCGTCGATTTTCTCCTCGGCTCGATCAAAAACCGCTCCATCGTTCTGCTTCTGGGTGATTTCTACGAGGAGGCCGACTTTTCATTGCTCGGTGCCAGGCACGAGCTCTATGCGGTCATCGTCCGGGACCGTTTCGAAGAGCATCCGCTGCTGGAAGGGGAGTACGACCTGGTCGATCCCGTCAGCGGAAAACACCACAGGCTGGATCTGGACGGAAAACTGATCGAAAAGTATCGGGAGGATCTGCGCCGCCATGACGAGAGGCTTGCCGAACATTTTCTGAAAAACCGCATCCGTTTCACGAAGATCTATACGGATGAGGAGCCCTTCCTCAAGTTGCGGGAGATGCTCAAATGAACGACACGCTGCAGCAGCTTCGGGATATCAAGCCGCCGGTGGAGGTACCGGACGATTCTCTGGTTCTTTTTCTTTCGCTGACACTCTTGCTGATCTTCGTCGCGGGAGCGATCTGGCTGCTGCTTTCCGGCAGAAAGAGGATCAAAAGACGCAGGCGGCCCGATCCGAAAGAGATAGCCAGAAAGAAGCTGAGGGCGATCGATTTCAAAAATACGAAAGATGCAGTCTATACGTTCGGCGAGTATCTTCCTCTGTTGATCGAGGATGAAGATATGATGGAGCGATTCGAAAAAGTACGAAAAGATCTCGAAAGGTACAAATACAGAAAAGATGTTCCGCCTCTGGATGAATACGATATCAAGAACATGCGGAAACTGATCAAAAAGGCGTTGAGAGATGGGTAGCCTGACCTTCGAACATCCCGAGGCCTTTTTGCTGATACTTCTCTTTCTGGCATGCTTGAAATGGTGCCGGCCGCGATTTGAGAGTGTATGGTTTCCCGGAAGCGACAGGCTGGGGCGTATCGGCAGCCGACGCTCTTCGTTCAAGACGTTGCTCAAAACCGTCACCTTCACACTTCTGGTGACGGCCCTGGCAAGTCCCGTCGTCGAAAACGAGATCGAAATCCAGCGTGACAGGGGATACGAGATTTCACTGATTCTCGATGCCAGCGGTTCCATGGCGCAGAACAACAAGTTCGGCATCGTCAAAGAGATCGTCACCCGTTTCGTCAAGGCCAGGAAACACGACAAGCTCGGCCTGACGATTTTCGCCGACTTCGCCTATGTGGCCGTGCCTCTCACCTACGACAAAGCCTCCCTTTTGCGACTGCTGGAGAAAGTGGAGGTGGGCATCGCCGGGACCCGCAGAACCGCACTTTATGAAGCGCTTTTCATGAGCACGAAGCTCTTCAGGGATTCCAAGGCGAAGAACAAGATCGCGATTCTTCTGACAGACGGCATCGACAATGCGGGCACCGTCCCTCTGGAGGTTGCGATCAATACGGCGAAAAAGTACGGTATCAAAGTCTATACCATCGGCATCGGGGGAAGGGGAGACTACAACCCCTACGTCCTGGAAAAGATCGCGAAAGAGACCGGCGGGAAGTTTTTCGAAGCGGACACGGTCGAGAAGCTTGAAAAAGTCTATGAAACGATCGATGCCCTGGAAAAGAGCGAGATCAAAGGTAACCGCTATGTCAAAAAGAGCTACTACTACGCCTGGCCGCTCGGCGCGGCACTTCTCTTGATGCTTCCGCTCATTTTTTCCGGATCCGTACAGCTCAGGGTAAGAAGAGGGGGCGAATGATGGATTTCATGTATCCATATTTGTTAATATCAATCATTTTGCTCATCCCTTTGTGGCTGATGACGGAAAGAAGTGGCAGCGATCTTCGCCGAAGATTCACGCCGGAACTCTATAAAAAGATGGTGGCCCGGGGTGGAGGAATGAGCCGCAGAAGCCGCAGAGCGATTCTGTTGACCGCCGTGGCGCTGGGCATCGTGGCGCTGGCGCGTCCCGTGATCGAAAAGGGCGAGATAAAGATCAGGGAGTCGACGATCGATCTGGTCGTGGCTTTCGATATCTCCCGCTCCATGTTCGCCAACGATGTCTTCCCCAACCGTTTCGAGCTGGCGAAAAGGAAATTTTCCGATCTTCTCGATCACATGAAAAATGCCAGAATCGGTGTGATCGGTTTCAGTTCCCGGGCTTTTCTGGTAGCACCTCTGACACGGGACTACGCCTCGCTCAAATATCTGGTGACGCATATGGGATTTGACTACGTCACCCTGAAGGGGACCGACATGATGGCCCCGCTGGAGGTGACGGAAGATCTGCTCAAAGAGAAGAAGTCAAAAGCGCTGCTGATCTTCACCGACGGTGGCGACAAAAGAGATTTTTCCAAAGAGATCGCCTACGCGAAGAAACACGGCATCACGATCTTCGTCTATGCCATAGGTACCGAAAAGGGCGGCATCATGAAGTTCGACAACGACGTGGTGCGTGACGACAAAGGCAACGTGGTCATCACCCGTCTCAATCCCGCCGTCGAAAAACTGGCGACAGAGACGGGGGGAGTCTATATGCCGTTTTCCTTCAGCTCTTCCGATATGGCGAGACTGGCCGAAGCCATACATGACAGACTGGAGCCGACGGAGACGAAGGAGCAAGTGATCAAAGAGCAAGAAGAGCTCTTCTACTATCCGCTGATGCTTGCGATCTTTCTTTTCATACTCGCCAACGCTTCGTTGCCGCGAGCATGGCCCGTACGGGTCTCCATCCGTCCGAAAGGAGGGAAACGGTGATGAGGTATCTGTTGATCTCGATTCTGGTTTCGACGCTCTCCTTTGCGGGAATGTTCGATTTCATGACTCTAAAGAGTGCCCGGCAAGCCTATGAAAGAGGTCAATACGACAAAGCGGCGAAACTCTATGAAGAGGTGGCGAAAGAGGGAAGCGACGAAGCGAAATTCGACGCGGCGGACGCCTATTACAAAATGGGAAAATATGAAAAGGCCCTCGAACTCTATCGGGATGTAAAGAGCAAAAATCTGCAGTTTGAAAAACTGCACAACATGGGTAACTGCTACGCGAAACTGGGAAAGATCGACGAAGGGATCGAGGCGTATGAAGCGGCCCTGAAGATAAAGGAAGACGAGGATACCCGGTTCAATCTGGAACTGCTCAGAAAACTCAAAAAAGAGCAAAAAAGAGAGAAAGAGAAAAAAACGCAGCAGAAGAATGAAAAGCGGAACAATGAAAACGGCAACGGAAAACAGAACGAAAACAAAAACTTCGGAAAATCAAAAGAGCGACAACAGCGAAAACAAAAGAACCGACAACAGCAGCAGAATCAAAAAAATCAGTCCGAACAGAGCCAAAAAGATGAAAATCGGAAAAAAGCGTCCGACAGGAAACGAAACGAAGCGAAAAAGAGAAAAGATCAAAACCAAAAGAGTGACGGGAATCGGGAAAATGAGATGAAGCGAAAGATGCCAAAAGAGGAACCCATCAGCGAGATGGAGTTGAGAAAATGGAACAAAGTGCTGAACAGGCGGGGCATCCATACACTGATGCTGCCGATGCAGACACAGAAAGGCGAAAGGAGCGAGGATGAGACGACTCCCTGGTAAAATCCTTTTCACACTGCTGTTTCCGTGGCTGCTTTTCGCCGCGGGTGTTCATCTGGATGTGGACAAAAAAGAGGTGCTTCGCGGCGATACGGTGACACTCTCCATCACGGCGGAGGGAGAAAATATCGAATTTCCCGTTCTCAAAGAGATCGACGGCTTTCCCGTTCTGGGAACTTCACAGAGTTCCAACATCTCGATCATCAACGGACATACGACCAGAAGCGTCACGAAAAGCTACACTTTCGCGCCGATGAGGGATGTGACGATCCCGTCGCTGGAGGTGAAAGTCGATGGAAAACTCTACAAGACAGACGCCGTGAAAATCGTCGTCACCGACCGGCCGAAACAGACCTCGCAAAACGGTGAAGCGGTTTTGGAGATCAAGACAGACAAAACGGACGTCCATGTAGGAGAGCCGGTGACGTTGGAAATCGCACTGCGATACAGGCGAAGTGCCAATTTCGTCCAGGTGGAGCTGGCATCTCCCGAGTTTTCCAACTTCTGGATCAAGAAACTGGGGGATGTGGAGAAAAGCTACGACGGCGACTACGTGATCGAAAAACAGCGATATCTCATCTTCCCCCAGAAAGCGGGTGACTTCAAGCTCGGCCCGCTCACCGCAAAAATTGCCCGACGTGTCCGTGTCAAACCGCCTATCAGAGATCCCTTTTTCGACGACGACTTTTTCAACGGTTTTTTCGCGAGACTCCAGTGGACCCGGATCGCTTCCAACACGCTGAATCTCCATGTCGATCCGCTGCCCGGCAACGTGGAGCTCTATGGTGACTTTACCATCCATGCGAGGGCGGACAAAACCGTCGTCGATGCCAATCAGCCGGTACGGGTGACCATCGAGATCGAAGGGGAGGGCAATATCGACGATATCAAAAAATTCGAACCCCAGATTCCCGACACTGTCGTCTACAGTGACGATCCGGTGGTGAAAGAGTGGGTGAAGAATGGCAGATACGGCGGCTCTTTCAAAGAGACGATCACGATCGTGTCGGATCACGACTTTACGGTGCCATCCTTTGTTCTGCGCTATTTCGACGACAAAGAGCGGCGTATCGTCGAAAAAAAGACGGCACCGATCTTCGTGAAAGTCAAAGGAGGACGGAGTGTCGCGGCGTCGAAAGGTACGGCGGGTATCTTTGCGCCGGAAAAGGGGGGCTTGGAAAGAGGGGCAGCGGAAGAAAAAAGTGTCATTTCACCCTCCGAAAAAGGCGGAATCTCTCCCTGGCTCTATCTTCTGGCAGGTACGCTTCTTGGTGCGGGAGCCATGGCCGGTATGAGAGAATTGAAAGTGCGCTTCGGCAAAAGAAAAGAGAGCAATATCGCCAAATCGATCCGGCGGGCGAAAAGCGACAGAGAGCTGCTGGATCTGCTTCTTCCCTATGCCAAAGATGATGAGGAGATCAAAAAGGCGCTCGAAAAGCTGGAAGAGAACGTCTACGGCAAAAAACGGCACAAAATCGACAAAAAAGCGCTCGCCGAGATCGTAGAGGAGATAGAGAATCCGGAAAGTTAACGGAAGTAAACCATTGTAAATACGACAGTTTTCTTAAAAAAACGTTAAGAATCGTAGAGCTATAATGGAAGCTCAGTTGCCAAACCTGTTGTGAAGCAGGGACGGAAAGCCATGGGTCTTCGATACCAGATATCGAAGATCGCCAGGTTGCCTCTTTATTGACATCCGTTCAATAATGAGTAACATTCATTTACCTGCATTGATGTTTCCTCCCACTTCCTTCATGTTCCATAAACCACTGTAAATCCCGGGCCAAAACGGGCTTGCAGCAGATTATAATGGTGCCTTGTTGTATATGAGCACCCTATGGAAAGGAAGAGAAATGAGTAAGTTGCGTATAGCCGCGCGTCATCTGATATTTGTCGCCGCGGGAGTTTTTGTGATCGGTTGCGGCGGAGGCGGAGGATCTTCC
>NZ_JAOZOZ010000030.1:7099-16081 GCF_029933015.1 Hydrogenimonas sp.
ATTTGTCGCCGCGGGAGTTTTTGTGATCGGTTGCGGCGGAGGCGGAGGATCTTCCGACTCTTCGGCCTCACTTGGAGTCGGCTCCTCCGGATCTTCCTCCTCCGGAACATCGACGTCTTCGACGAAGATAGGGACAGCCTATCTGGTCGATTCGGCCATCGAAGGAGTCGAATATGTATGCGGCAGCGAGAGGGGTAAGACCGAAAGAGACGGGAAATTCCGTTTCGAAGTGGGCAAAGAGTGTACCTTCTCCCTTGGAAATCTGCAACTGCGTACATTGAAGGCGACGCAGCTTGCAGACGGAGCCGTCATCGTCGAGAGCGATATGAAAGTGGCGGCACTGCTGCAGTCGCTGGATGCCGACGGGGATCCGGAAAACGGCATCAGGATCGACAAAAAGGTGATCGACGCTCTCAAAAAGCAGGGGATCCTGAAGATTCCGGAAAACGAAACGGAGTTGAAAGAGACGATCGAAAAAGTGGCCAAAGATGTGCCTTCTCTCGAACTTTCGACCGTCTCCTTCTCCAAAGCGGCTGCCCACCTCAAAGAGTCCTACGCCAAATATGTCGATCTGGGTCAGCGAGACATCAAACTCACCGACGAGGATGCGTTCAACCAGATAGCCTCCGGACCGGTACTCTACAGCATTCCCGTGCTTGCCAACGAACTCTCCTATGACAAATATACCCTCAAGCCGCTGACGGATGCCGAGTTCAATGCCCTCTCGGAAGAGGAGAAATACAAAGTCGCCATCAAACTCTACGGAACGCTCTTTTATGGAGTAGACTACGATACACTCATCGAAGCTGTCGATTCCGGAACGTTCATCTCCGATACACAGGCACTTTTCGATCGGCCCAATCCCCCTTCGGAGATCGCGGCCGTCGAGGAGAAGATGAAATACTATGACGCATATGGATGGGGAGACAACAAGGTGGTCGCCTCGATGCTGGCGAGACTCTACGAGATGAAACCGGGCCGCGCCTATATCAACCGGTGGGCCGCCTACATTCTGAGTCAGACGATCCTCTTCTCTCCCGCCTACGAACTCGATACGGTCTATACGGTGGACGCGATCGACGTCTACGGCGATCTGGTCCGGGATTTCGACGCGGGATTCAGTATGCAGTGGGTGACGTTCACCCATATGATGACCGACGAGAACTGGCGCCGTTTCAGAAGTCCCGAAGACAATGGCCGAGAGATGCTCGAGATCTACACGATGGATTTCGAGGACGCCCACGTGCCGCTGGCGGCCAAGGCTTTGCAAAACTGGAAACTCGACCGCCGCTCCAATACGCTGGTCATGACGCTGGACGAAAATGTCGAACCGATCACCGATCTATTCCCGGGTCAGGTGATCAAGAACGGAACCGATTTCTACAGCGCGCTGGTATTGCAGCCGACCTTCGTACCGGCCGTGACCCGGCGTCTCGTGGATATCTATTTTCCCAACTACTCCGACGAAGAGAAACAGAGTGTCGTCGATCGGTTGATTCAGAGCCATCCGATGACCTGGACGGGTGTTTTGAAACAGATCGTCTTCTCGAAAGAGTATCTGCTCCACTCGGCCAAAACCCGCTCGTTCGAAGAGTCCTTCTATCAGATCGCCAAAGCCCTGAAATGGTTGCCCAAAAGCAAGTCGTTCTACTATCTGGCCCGAAACCTCGACAGCATGCACCAGTCGACGATGCGCTACAAACTGGGGCGCAAGGTGGAAGTGCCTCTGGATTCCCAGTCCTTCGCATGGTTCCATAAAACGATCCGTGAAAACGTCATGACCAACTACGAAAGAAACGCCTCACTGGAAAGCAGTGACGACGGATGGCCCTATTACGAACTCTTCGGGGAGCTTCCTGCCGATCTGATCAGTCCGACGGAGCTTGGTGAAGACGGCAGACGGCTGCACGAGTGGGCGCCCAACGAACGCAGACGTGCCGAATATATCGTCGATGCGCTCTTCGTCTCCATCGCCGGGCGCCATGCCACCGACGAGGAGAGGAATTTCCTGGTGGATCTGATCGACGACGAGAAACATTACAGCGACACTTTCGACAATCCGAGCTGGCTGGATCTGTACGGCAACAGAAAAGAGATCGACAACCTCAAAGAGCGGGGAGAGTTCGCGATGCTGGTTCTCGACTATCTTTCGAGACTCGACAGTATCTACGAATTCGATGCAGTGAAATAGGAGAAGGACCATGAAACGAACCGATTTTAACGAAGCACATTTCAACCGAAGACATTTTCTCAAGGGGTTGGGGGCGCTGGGGATCTCCTCCATGCTGCCGCTCTCTCTGCAGAGTGCCGATCTCGATTACGACAGTATCGAATTCGACGCCTCGATCTACGAGAACAACAACGCTCAGACGATCGTCATTTTCCTCTATGGCGGCCCTTCGCAGCTGGCCGGGAACATGACCAACATCGAAGAGATCAGCGAAAAGAGCCAGAATCCCTATCCGCTTGGGAACGAGCGCTATATCAAGCTGACTCAGGACAGATTCTGGGGCAATGCCGGCGGCTATGCCATGCAGCGAATGCTCGACGCGGGCGACATGAACATCTTCAGGACCTGTTACCGAACCGTCGACAACCTCAAAGCCCACGGCGAGTGTACCTCCCAGGCCCAGCGGGGCAAGGACACCGAAGGGGGTGCGGGTGTGATCGCAAATCTCGCATCGATCCTCTACCACAAAGGGGTCATCAACGAACCCTCCGGCAGCGATGACGTGGGCAAGACGATCCCCTTCGTGACGATGGAAGGGGAATCGACCTTTTTCAGCGAAGACGATCTGAATCTCAACGCTTTCTTGAAACCCGTGGCTTTCGGAAGCGGATCGGACAACCCCTACAAGCGTGGCGGATCCGCCTCCTGGTACGAAAACAAAATTCTCAATCGTGAAACCAACAGCACCATCGGAGAGATCTTCGACACGATGGCGCAGAAATACAACCGTGACGGCAAAGTCAAGGAGTCTTTCGAAAGGCGTGTCACCCTGGAGAAATTCGCCGACGACATCCACAACATCACGCTGCCCGACGGGATCGAGTATCCGTCGAACAACGTTTTCGCCCAGCGTCTGCAGACCGCCATGAATCTGCTGATCCACAACGAACATACGAAAGTGGTGAGCATGGGAAGTCCGGGGCTGGGAGGCTGGGACGACCACTCCAACGCCATCGACCGCTACACGGCGCGCATGACGCAGCTGATGGAGGCGATCGAATCGGCGATGGCCCATATGAAAGCGGCGGGAAAGAGCAACATCAACATCGTCGTTTTCGGTGAGTTCGGCCGGAACGTCAACTACAACAACTCCCTTGGGTGGGACCACGGCAACCTGCAGAACGTCTACTGGTTCGGCGGAAGCGACTACATGAACCATCTGGGTATCGTCGGGGAGACGGAAGTGGAAGGAAAAGGGGGCCGTATCTACCAAAGGCCGAAAGGTTTCGGAACCGCGAACGCCTCCTACCATTTCCAGGCTTTCAGCGTCGCCGCCACGATCTACAGAATGTACGGCATCAAGAACCCGGAAATCCTGACCAACGGCAACGCGCCGATCCGGGATCTTCTCGCCTGAAAACGGTAATTTTCAGCAGCGCAGCGTAGCGATCAGCCGTTTCGGATGCACGAAAAGCTCCAGGGCGTCCGAAACGCTGCGGCAGACGATATCGGCTGCCGCGAGCGTCCTGCCGCTGCAACCCTCGTCACCCACGATCACGATCCCCAGTTTCGAAGCCCTCAGCATCTGCACATCGTTGTTGCCGTTGCCCAGCGATACACAGTGGCCGCATCCGAGCGATTCGACGAAAGCCGCCTTCTCATGGGTGTGGTCGTCGCTTTGCAGGACCTCGATCGCGACGTCGCACTTCTCAAGCTCTTTTCTGACACTGCCGAAAGTGTCGGCGGTGACGACATGGATTTTACAATGCCGCGATAATTCGTCGAACAGCTCCTTCACACCCGGAAGCAGATGGCCGTCTTTTGCGATGGTGCCGTTGTAGTCGCATACGATATGGCGTATATCGAGTCTCCCGTAATGGGGAATTTCGATCGTCATGATACTCTCCCGTTCCAGAACCCATCTCAAAAATCCCGACAGGAAGCAAAATCGCTTCCGTGACCGCCTGTCGGGATTTTTGAGATGGGTTCTAAAGTGATATAATTCCCGAAGTATATCCAATAAGGAGAAAGAATGTCTTCGGAAGTCAAACTGACCGAATACAGCCACGGCGCAGGATGCGGCTGCAAGATCTCACCGATGCTGCTGGACGATATCCTCAAGAGCACCAGAGCCAAAGTCCACTACCCGCAGCTGCTGGTGGGCAACGACAGCAAAGACGACGCGGCGGCCTACGACCTGGGCAACGGCACCTCGGTGCTCTCCACCACCGATTTTTTCATGCCGATCGTCGACGATCCTTTCATCTTCGGCAAGATCGCGGCCACCAACGCCCTCAGCGACATCTACGCCATGGGCGGACGGCCGCTGATGGCGATCTCGATCTTCGGCTGGCCCATCGACAAACTTCCGGCGGAAGTGGGCCGGGAGGTGATCGAAGGGGGCAGGGCGGTCTGTGAGGATGCGGGCATTCCCCTGGCGGGCGGCCACTCCATCGACTCCCCAGAACCCATTTTCGGCCTGGCGGCCACCGGTATCGTCGACAACGAGCACCTGATGCGCAACGACACGGCCAAAACAGAGAGCTACATCTTTCTGACCAAGCCGCTTGGCATCGGTATCCTCTCGACGGCCCAAAAGCAGAAGAAGCTGCTGGAGGAGAGCCATATCGCCCCCGCAATCGAGGCGATGACGACGCTCAACAAGGCAGGCACCGATTTCGCGAAACTGGATGCCGTCAACGCCATGACCGACGTGACGGGGTTCGGCCTGCTGGGTCACCTGGGAGAGATCTGCGAGGGCAGCGGCATCGGCGCGACGATCTGGTACGAGAAGGTCCCGCTGCTGCCCAACGTGGAGACCTACCGCCAGATGGGGTGCATCCCCGGCGGCGCGCGGAAAAACTTCAAGAGCTACGGCCACAAAATCTCCGAAATGAGCCAGGCGCAAAGGGAGATCCTCTGCGACGCCCAGACCTCCGGCGGCCTGCTGGTGATCGTCGAAAAGAGCGGGGTCGACGCCTTTTTGGAAACTGCGAGAAAATGGAGGCTCGATCTCGAGCCGATCGGCGAGACCCACGCGCCGGGCGAGCGTCTGATCGAGGTGAGATAGATTGAGGGAGGAGCTTTTCGACGATTTTCGATCGATCGTTCTGCAGAAACGGCCGCTGATCGACGTGCGCGCCCCCGTGGAGTTCGCCAAGGGGGCGTTCCCAAACACGGTCAACCTCCCCCTGATGGACGACGAGGAGCGGCATCTCGTGGGGATCCGCTACAAAGAGGAGGGCAACGAGGCGGCGGTGGCCCTGGGGCATGAGTTGGTTTCGGGCGAGACGAAACGACGGCGTGTCGAAGCGTGGTGCGAGTTTGTCCGGAACCATCCGGAGGCGCTGCTCTACTGCTTCAGGGGCGGGCAGCGCTCGCAGATCTCCCAGCGCTGGATGGCCGAAGCGGGCTGCTCCGTTCCGCGGATAAAGGGCGGCTACAAAGCCTTTCGCCGCTATCTGATCGAGGAGACCGAGCGGAGTCTGGAGCGGTTCGAGCCCCTCGTACTGGGAGGGCGGACCGGCTCGGGCAAGACGCTGCTGCTTGAAAGATTCGACGCCGCCGTCGATCTGGAGGGGCTGGCCAACCACCGCGGCTCCTCCTTCGGAAGGCATATCACGCCCCAGCCGACACAGATCGACTTCGAAAACGCCCTGGCCTATGAACTGATCCGCAAAACGGCCAAAGGGTACCGTACCCTTCTTTTCGAGGACGAAGGGAAAAACGTAGGGCGTCTCTATCTTCCCCAGGCTCTTTACGAACGGCTGGCCGAGGCGCCGCTGGTGCTTCTGGAGACACCGATGGAGGAGCGTGTGACCATCACCTTCGACGAGTATGTCCTGCGGGCCCAGGCCGAATATGAAAGGGAAGGTTTCGAGTCGCCGCTCGAGGCGTGGCGGGACGATATCCAGGCCGCGATCGACCGGATTCACCGACGTCTGGGCGGCGAACGCCACAAAGAGGTTTCCGGCATGCTGCAGAGGGCTTTCGAAGCGCAGAAAAGCGGCGGTTCGCCCCAGGCCCACAGGGCGTGGATACGCTATCTGCTGGAAAACTACTACGATCCGATGTACGACTACCAGATCCAAAAGAACGCATCGCGTGTCGTCTTCAGAGGCGACGCCGGGGCTGTCGAAGCCTATCTCGAAAGCCGGGGGCTGTGTACTACCTCGCGCTGATGCAGCTTCTGTCGCTGCTGCTTTTCCTTTTCCTGGTGTGGCAGGCGGTGGGATACTACAGAAAGATGCGGCTTTGGAAAAGGGTCTCTTCCATGCCCTTTCCCGAAAGTTACGAAAAGGCCCTGGGCAGAATTCCCCACTACCGTCTGCTTCCCGATGATCTGAAGAACAGGCTGCGGCCGAAAATCCTCTATTTTTCCCAAACGAAAGAGTTCGTCGGCATCAAAACCGAAGTGACCGACGAAATGAGAGCCGTCATCTCCTTCTACGCCTGCCTGATGGTCCTCAACATTCCGGGCGAATGTTACGAGGAGCTGTCGACGATCCTGATCTACCCCTACGACGTCGTCGCCAGAGAGATCCGTGACAATGGCGGGATCTATTCGGAAGAGCGGCTGATTCTCGAGGGGCAGTCCGCCGGTGATACGGTCGTCATCGCATGGAACGAAGCCAGACGCCAGGCTTATCACCTGCGGCATCACAACGTCATTATCCACGAACTGGCCCACGTGCTCGACTTCGAAAACGGGGCGGCCGACGGGGTGCCGCCGCTGGAGCGATCGAGATATCACCGATGGACCCGGGTGCTCTACCGCCGTTTCAAGGAACTGCGGGAGCGGGCGGGGAAAAACCGTGAGTGGGCGGACTACAAACTCATCGGTGCCTACGCGGCGACCGACGAGGCCGAGTTTTTCGCTGTCGTCACCGAACTCTTCTTTCAAAGACCCAAAACGATCAAAACCCATTTTCCCGACATCTACGAAGAGCTTGCGGCCTTTTACGGTCTCGATACCGCGAAGCTCTTCGAATCGCTCGATTAAACCGTTTTTCGGTACACTGTTTAAAAAGAGACAAAGGAGTCGATCATGATGGAATTTCTGAAAAAAGCGACGGAGTGGGTGCTGGACAAAGAGGAGCAGGCGGCGCAAAACTGCAAGATCGATCTCAACGACGTACAGAAGCAGATCGATCTCATACTGCAAAAGCGCGAGAAACTTCAAAAAGAGTGCGAAGAGAATATGGCGGAGCTGGACCATATCCTCGAGCGTCTCGAAAAGATCAAGGAGAAAGAGGAGGCGTGCCAGCGCCCGTGATCGTTCTTTGGTAATTTCCGGAAGAAGGAGGTGAGAGATGGCTATCGTCCGATCGTTCGGCGCGGCGGAGGAGGTGACGGGATCGTGTCATCTGCTGAAGCTTAGAAACGGTGTGCGGATTCTCGTAGATTGCGGGATGTTCCAGGGAGAAGGGGAGGATGAGAAAAACCGGCAGCCTTTCGGCTTCGATCCCAAAAAGATCGACGTTCTGCTGATCACCCATGCCCACCTCGACCATGTGGGGCGTATCCCCAAACTGGTGAAGGAGGGATTCGACGGGATCATCGTCGCGACGAAGGCGACTTTCGAACTGGCCCAGGTGGTCCTTTTCGACAGTGCGAAACTGATGGAGGAGGAGTATCGGACACGATTTCGCAAAGCCCAGAGAAGGGGTGAGGAGAAGAGTGTTCCCAAACCTCTCTATACGGTCGAAGATGTGGAGGATACCTGGCTTCTGACCCACATCCACGCCAAATACGACAAACCCCTCAAGATCGCCAAAGGTGTCAAAGTGATCTTTCGAAACGCCGGCCACATACTGGGGTCCGCGACGGTGCAGATCGACTGCAAAGAGGAGAAGCGTCCCAAGACTTTCGTTTTCAGCGGAGACCTGGGCAACCGGAACGATCTGGTGATGCCCTATATCGAGTATGTACCGAAAGCGGACGCCCTCTTCATCGAATCGACCTACGGCGATAGAAACCACAAAAACACGAAAGAGACGATCGCAGAGTTCAAGGACGCGATACGAAAGACGCTGCTCAACCGCGGGAACGTCATCATCCCCTCCTTCGCCATCGAAAGGACCCAGGAGGTTCTGTGCATCCTCAAAGAGATGTACCGAAAAAGAGAACTGCCGCGCTGCAAGGTCTTTCTCGATTCTCCGATGGCGATCAAGGCGACCCACCTCTTTTCCAAATATCACAAAGAGCTGGGACCCAAATGCAATCTCTTCTACCGGGAAGACGGGGATGTCTTCGACTTCCCCTGGCTGCATTTCACATGCGACGTGGAGGATTCGAAGCGTATCAACGAGATCGAAAGGGGAGCCATCATCATCGCGGGCAGCGGCATGTGTACCGGGGGCCGGATTCTCCACCATTTCAAAAACCGCCTCTGGAACGAGCGCAACTGTGTCATCTTTGTCGGATATCAGGCGGAAAACACGCTGGGAAGGCTCATCGTCGACGGGGCGAAATGGGTGCGCATCTACCGGGAAGATATCCGTATCCGGGCCAAAATCTATACGATCAACGGATTCTCGGCCCATGCCGACCAGAGAGGTCTGCTCGACTGGATGGCACATATCGGCAGGCTTGGAAAGATCTATCTGATCCATGGTGAAAAGGAGAAGCAGTCCCTTTTCAAAAAGGCGATACGAAAGAGACTGGGCAAAAAGTCCCATATCGTGAGGCCAAAAGAGAAAATCTACATATAAAGGAGTCAACTATAAACAAACCACCCCGAAAAAAAGCGTGATCGATGTTTCAGGGCGTGACACCTCCAGAAGCGAGATCAGGCTGAAAAGGGGTTTTGT
>NZ_JAOZOZ010000135.1 GCF_029933015.1 Hydrogenimonas sp.
AGTGTTGAGTGTTGAGTGTTGAGTGTTGAGTGTTGAGTGTTGAGTGTTGAGAAGGATGGATTGTCGAAGTTTAAAAGGAGATAAAAGGGAGCGGAAGCGACCTTCCGAAATTCTCCATTCTCAATTCTTCATTTTGCATTGAGAAGACGGCCCCTTCCGGGGCCTGCCGCTTAGAGACGAGATTCGTATCGGCGCAGCATGAAAAGACGTTTGAGCAACTTCTTGCGCGCAGCGATTTTCTGCTTTTTGCGCTTTTCGGTCATCGGCTCATAGAAACGTCTTGCACGAGCTTCAGTGACGATCAGGTTACGATCGACCTGCTTCTTGAATCGGCGATACGCCTCATCAAACGACTCGTTTTCGCGTACGAGGATGCCAGGCATACTGACATCACCCCCTTTCGGTGAAATTTTTGCGAGCGAAATTATAGCATAGATTTGTTATCATACACCGAAACCCTACGAGGAGAAGCGCTCATGCAGAAGATTTTCGAAAACTGTTACGACCTGGACAGGCGCTGCTACGAAAAATACGCACTGACCGAAGACATTCTGATGGAGCATGCCGCCGACGCGATGGCGCGGCATATCCGTGAATTCGAAGGGAGCAAAGATCATATTCTCATCGTGGCGGGGCCGGGCAACAACGGCGCGGACGGCGTCACCCTCGCGAGACTTCTGCACGAGGACTTCGATATCTCCCTCTATCTGCCCTACGGGGCCAAGTCGACCATGGCCAAGCTCCAGCTCGAACGCCTCCGTCAGCTTGGGCTCGAACCGGTCCAGGCCCTCCCGGAGAGAGCGGACATCGTCGTCGACGCCCTCTTCGGTGCCGGCTTTTCCAAATCTCTCGATACGACGGGGATCGATCTCGTCGATCGGCTCAACGGCATGGCCGCCTACAAGATCGCCTGCGACATACCCACGGGCATCGATCCCGACGGAAACCCCAACCCGATCGCCTTCAGAGCCGACACCACCGTTACGATGGGAGCACTGAAGATCGCCCTCTTCGGTGACCATGCCAAACCCTATGTCGGAAAAATCGAGGTGGCCGACCTGGGTATCAGCAGAAAGCTCTACGAAGGACACAGCAACGTGTTCCTGCTCGATCACGAAGACTTCAACCCTCCTTTGCGGACCAATCCGGCTTCCCACAAAGGGCATTTCGGCCACCTCTGCGTCGTCGCGGGAAACAAAAGAGGCGCCGCCGTACTCTGTGGCCTGGCGGGGCTGCGCTTCGGTGCGGGGCTTGTGACCCTTCTCAGCGACCGGACCATCGACAACCTCCCCTTCTCCCTGATGCAAAGCGGTACGCTTCCCGAAAACACCAGCGCCATCGCCATGGGTATGGGTATGGGGTACGAATATGACCCCATTCTTGTCAAAACGACGATCGTCGAAGAGGATATCCCTATCCTGATGGATGCCGACATGTGCTACGTTCCGTGGATCAAACACATTCTGGAGCGCTGCACGAAAACCGTCGTCACACCCCACCCCAAAGAGTTTTCCGTGCTTCTGAGAACGCTCGGTATCGACGATGTCACCGTTTCGCAGATCCAGAAAGACCGATTCGGATGGGCCAGACGCTTTTCCGAAATCTATCCCGAGACCGTGCTGATTCTCAAAGGGGCCAATACCCTGATCGCCTACCGGGGAATCATCTATGTCAATCCCTTCGGAACACCCGTTCTTTCCCAGGCGGGAAGCGGCGATCTTCTCAGCGGCCTCGTCGCTTCACTTCTGGCCCAGGGATATACACCCATCAATGCCGCCATCAACGGATCTTTGGCCCACACATTCTGTGCAAGGCGCTACGAAGGGGCCAACTACAGTGCGACCCCCGAGGATCTGATCGAGGAGATTCGTTGGCTTCGGAAATGACCATCGTCGTTCTCTTCAGCGGCACCGGTACCAATCTCGAAAACCTGATCCGCCATTTTCACGGCAGACGGTTCGGAGAGAGGCGCTGTACGATCGTCCCGGTCACGAACCGCCCCGATGCCGGAGGCATCGAGCGGGCACGCAGATACGGCATCGAAACGGTCGTCATCGACCACAGAAACTTCGAAGAGAGAGAATCTTTCGATGCCAGACTGGTCGAAACGATCGAGTCCTTCGCGCCCGATCTGGTCGTCATGGCCGGCTTCATGCGCATCCTCACCCCCGTCTTCACCTCACGCATCGAAGCGATCAATCTCCATCCATCCCTCCTGCCGCTCTTCAAAGGGGCCGATGCGATACGCAAGAGTTTCGAAAGCGGGATGAAGGTGGGAGGGGTAACGGTCCACCGGGTCACCCAGGAACTCGACAGCGGAGAGATCCTGGCCCAGGCGTGCGTATCCATAGAGAGGAGCGATACGCTGGAGAGCTTTACCCGAAAGATCCGGCAGTTGGAGCATCGTCTGCTTCCCGAAGTCGTCAGGGATCTGCTGGATCTTTCGGATCGATAACGAAACCTCTCCTAAACTCTTTTGGCCCCACAGAAGCGGATGCCGTGGAATTTCGGTTCACTTTGATAGACCACTTCGAAACGGATCGAGTCGAGGCCGTTGACGGGTATGTCGAACTTCACCGTGCCTCTCATCCCTTCGAGAGATGAGGTGTTGCAGTGGTCGTTTTCGTCGATCCCGTAGAAGGATATTCCCTTCTCCGATATGTCGAAGACAAATCCCCTGTCGACGATGCCGTTTTCATACTCGATCGTGATAGCGACCGGCGGTGAGACGATGGTACGGGGCATTTTCCTGTGGTTGATGACCGTTTCGAAACCGTCGCTGAGCACTTTCAGCTCCGCACTCTCCTCGGAGATCATCGTCATGACCGACTCGACATTCTTCGTGCTTTCGATGATGCGACGGTTGCCTTCGGTCACCGAATCGAGCTGTCCGAGGATCTTCGTGAAGGCTTCGTACTCTTTCTTGAACTCGTTTCCGAAGTGGTGCATCGTTTTGATCGTTTCACGCTGGGTCGATTCGATCTCCTGGAAGTAGCTGCCCACCCGTTCGGAACTCTCCTGCAGGTTGGTGAAGAAAGATTTGGTATGGGTGGCGTTTTGCACGACTCCGTCGATGTTTCTCACCATCGAATGGATGATGCGCCGGGTGTTGTTGGCATTCTCCATCGAAACCTCGGCAAGCTCCCGGACCTTTTCGGCCACGACGGCGAATCCCCGTCCGTGCTCTCCGGCACGTGCCGCTTCGATGGCCGCGTTGAGGGCGATCAGGTTGGTCTCGTCGGCGATCTCCGAGATCAGTTCGATCGTTTTCGAAACGTTTTCGGAAAATCCTTTCAACTCTTCGATGGAGTGGATCGTGCTGTCGAGGGCATCGGAAGCCTTCAGGGTCTCTTTCGCATTCTTCTGCATCTGCTCCTGCCCGCTTTCGATCAGTCTGACCGACGCGTCGACATGGGAGACCAGCTCCTCAAGCTGACCGCTCAGAGCCTGGTTCATCGCACCGATCTCCCTGAGGCTTTCGGCCACATGCTCCACCTCTTTCGTCTGGTCCATCACCGAATCGTTGGAGGCCTTCAGACGCACCAGACCGTAGGAGGCTTCGAACGCGACGTTTTTCGACTGTGTCACGACTTTGGCGATGACCGGGCGCAGCACGTCGACCATCTGCTTGAGGTGCCTGAAGAGCTGGTCGATCTCGTTTCTGCTCTTCTCGTCGACATGGGCATCCTCGCCCAGGATATCGTCGATGATGAATTTCCCTCTCTCGACTCTCAAAAAGACCTGGAGCAGTTTTTCGAGGCGCTCGGCGATCACCTTTTTGAAGAGCAGATGGATCGCCAGCAGTACGACGGCGATATTGACGAACCAGTTGAGAAAGGAGTAGAGAAGATTGCTCTGTAGGGCCGCCTGGTAGTCGCTCAGATCGATGCGGGCCGCCTCGATGGCGATGACGTCTCCCGGTATCCATGTGGGGTGACAGAGTTTGCATCGCTCCTCCGCGATCATCGGCCTTGAGAGCATATAGTAGGATTTGCCCTCGTGTTCGACCTCCCGGGCGTACTCTTTTTCCCCTTTGTGTTTCTGAAAATAGTCGATCGCCTGCTCTTCGAAAGGAAGCGCTCGGTTCTTCGGATTGGTCGGGGTTTTGGAAGCCTCTTTGAAAAAGACTTTTCCTTCGCTCACGGCGGTAAATTTGTCGAAAATCTCATTCTGAATCACTTGGGGGACTTCGGAGGACTCGCCGGAAAAGAACTTTTCGTTCCGGCTCTCGAGGAGAACATCGGCGAAGTTCAGGACACTTCTGGCCTCGCTGTAGAGATTTTGCTGCAGCGCCTTCTTGTTCTCATCGAACTGATACCAGTAGATCGCCGTGGAGATGACGACCATCGCCCCGGCGATCAGGATGGAGAACATCACCGAAAGAGGCATTTTCCGAATCGATTCTGGAATGTACATTAATTTCCGCCTTTTCAT
>NZ_JAOZOZ010000031.1:0-4767 GCF_029933015.1 Hydrogenimonas sp.
CAAAAAGCGCGTAATCCTGAAAAACGAAGCCGATCTTTCTTTTCTGCGGGGGCAGGGCGTTTTTGCCTTTGAGCCAGAAGTCGCCGTCTACGACGATCCGCCCCGTCGCCTCCTCCAGGCCTGCCAGGATGCGCAGCAGCGTCGTCTTGCCGCTGCCGCTCGTGCCCATGATCGCCGTGAAACTCCCCTCCACGATGGAGAGGGCCACCCGAAGCTCCATGGGGCCCGCCGCCCCTTCGAGGGATTTGGTGATATCGAACGTCAGCATCAGTAAACCCCCAGTTGCCGTCTATGGTAGCGGTTGAAAGTGTAGACGGCCAGCAGTACCGCAAAGCTCAGCGCCACCATGACGGCGCTGTAGATGTGGGCGTTTTCATAATCCATGATCTCGACGAACTCGTAGATCGCCACCGACGCCACCTTCGTCTCACCCGGGATCGAGCCGCCCACCATCAGCACCACGCCGAACTCCCCCACCGTATGGGCGAAGGTGACGATCAGCGCGGTGAGCAGGGAGGGTTTGATGTTGGGCAGCGCCACCCGCCAAAGGGTCTGAAAGGGGGTCTTGCCGGCCAGCAGGGAGGCTTCGAGCATGTTTTTGTCGAGGCTCTCGAAGCCGCTTTGCAGCGGCTGGACCATGAACGGAAACGAATAGAGGCAGCTGGCTACGACCAACCCGGTGAAGGAGAAGACCAGCTTGACGCCCAGATACTCCTCGAAGAAGGCGCCGATGGGTGAGTTGGGTGCCAGGGCCCAGAGTATGTAGAATCCCAATACCGAAGGGGGCAGAACGATGGGCAACGAGATGAGAGCCTCGAACATCGGTTTGGCCCTCGATTTCGTGCGGCTGAGCCACCAGGCCACCGGCAGGGCGATCAGAAAGAGGATGAGCGTCGTGGTGCCGGCCAGTTTGAAAGAGAGCCAGAAGGGGGTCCAGTCGATGCCGCTCACGAAAGCACCTCCAGAATGCTCAGTTCGCTGGCCTGGAAGAGGGCGTAGCCCTTTTCTCCCTCATACATGCCGAGCGTCTCGAGCGTGTTGGCCGGGACGATCGCTTCCAGCGGCAACCCTCCGAAACGGAAGGTGACGACCGAGAGAATCCGCCCTTTTTCGATCGCTTCGACGGATACGGGCAGGGCGTTGGAGATGGCGGCGCTCTTTGGGATTTCGCGGGCCGGGACGATGTGCGTCGCCTTGACGCCTAAAATCACCTCGACCCCCGTCCGAGCGCCCCTGGGCAGTTCGAGCCCCACCATCGTAAGAAGGGTGCCGTCGGCGTCGAAAAAGAGCTGTGAAACCCCCTCGAAGGCAGCGATACCAGTCAGTGTGGCCGGGATGCGATTCATGGCAGCAGGTATCCGTAGGCTTTGAAGATCGCCTGGGCCTTTTTGCCCAGTACGAAGTCGTAAAAGGCCCTGGCGTCGGGATTTTTTTGGGCTTGTTTTAGAAGAACGATCCCCTGGTCGATGGGCCGGTAAAGGGTGGCATCGATGTCGATCCAGTTTTTCCCTTTTTCGAAGCGGCGGAGTTTCGGCGAAAAGAGCGACGATTTGGCGACGATGCCGACGTCGGCGGCGTGAAGCGTGTAGGCCAGTGTCTGGGAGACGCTTTCACCGTATATCAGTTTGGATCGGAGCTGGTCGTAGAGGCCGGCCTTTTTCAAAGCTTCCACGGCAGCTTCCCCATAAGGCGCGGCTTTGGGGTTGGCGACGGCGATGCGGCGTATGGAGGGAGACAGAAGCGTCTTGAGCCCTTCGTCGAAGTCTCGGGGTGTGGGTGAAAGCAGCGCCAGCGCCCCTTTGGCGTAGACTTTGGGCTTCGTTACGGCGGTGCCGCCGCGATAGAGCGCTTCGGGGTAGGCCATGTTCGCCGCCATGAAGAGGTCGTAGGGCGCTCCGTTTCCGATCTGGGCGGTGAGCTTGCCGCTGCTGCCCAGGATGGTCCGTATCTCGATACCGGGATGCTCTTTGGCAAACGCCTTTTTCAGATCGTCCAGGGCGTAGCTGACGTTGGCGGCCACCGCCACGGTGACCTGGCCGGCGTGCAGCGACGCGAATCCAAGCGCCATCCACGCAAAAACGATACCCATCCATCTTTTTTTCAAACCCGTACCCCCTTTTTTCAAAACAGATAGTTCATCTCGAACCGGTACTCGTTATAGGAAGGGTCGCTTCCATCGAGCCTTTTGTGTGCATCGACGAAGCCCATCCGAATCCGCGCCTCGAGCCCCGGGACTTTCGATATCTTCCAGATGGCGCCCAGCTCCAGGGCTTTGCGGTCCGAGGGTGTCAGGGCGATCCACCTGCCTTTGGCCGTTTCGTAGACCTTTTTGCTCTCGTCGAAATCCTCGATCCCGTAGCGGAACATGGCGCTCAAGCCACTGACGATCCCCGCTTTTTCGAAATCGAAATCGCCCCGTACCATCCAGGTGTCGGTGTCGGCGAACCAGTTGTACTGGCCCATGACACGGGTGAAACCGCCGGTGGGAAACCCGCGCCACGGGGCGACGATGTCGGCCTCGTCACCGGTGTGGGAATAGCCCAGCCGAAGCTTCCAGGGCGCGTCGGGCCGTATGTCCAGACGGGCGGCGACGAGCCAGCCGTCGAGGCTCTTTGGATCGTCGTAGCCGCCGCTCTGGCCCGCCGTGTTGGCGTAGTGGGGGCTGAGCAGGCCCAGCAGCGCCGCGCCGCCCACTTCGCCGCCGCCGTTGTCGAACTGTCGCAGATAGCGCACGCCGGGTACGACCTTCCAGCCGCCCGTTTCGAGCGTATAGTGGGCTTCCGCCGTGGCGCTGGAGACCACGTCGGGCACGGCCGTGTAGTTGAGCATCGCCTCGAGGTTCGGCACCTTCATGCTCCACACCTCCGCCACCAGCAGGTCGTGGTGGGTCTCGCGGCCCGATTTTCTGTAGTTGTCGTACGAGAGGCCCCGGTGCATCGCCGAATCGTCGTTGTTGCCCCAGGCGGCGATCAGTTTCTCTTCGCTAGAGAGCCCTGAAAAGCTCCGATCGCCGAAGGTGAGCACGTCGTGAAACGCCGTATGGTCGCGCAGCTTCTGTTTGGTGAACCATGCCAGTTTGAAAAGGTGGCCGGGTAGGTCGCGGCTGGTGAAAGAGAGGCCTTCGAAGGTGTTGGGGACCATTTTTGTGTCGTTGCTTTTGGTCAGCAGGCTCTCGAACTTCTGCCGGCCGTATTTGAGGCGCGTCTTTTTCATGCGGTATTCGGCGTAGAGCTGGGCGACGACGTTCATGGCGTAGCGGTTTTTGTCGTAGACGTCGTGGCGGCACATGGTGTCTTTGCCCGATTTGAGAAATTTGATCTCCTCTTTGTCCATATGCCAGGGGTTCTGGCTGGTGTAGGCGTCGAGGGTGGCGCCGAAGCCGTGGAAGTAGGCGGTTTTGAGGGTGACGCTGCCGCCGATGCCCGCCGACCAGTTGTCCTTCGTTTTGCCGGGGATCTCCTCTTTCCAGTCGTAGCGGAAAGTGTTCATGCGCAGCCGGCCGTACCACGCCCCTTTGGTGAAAAACTCCGTCAGGTCGTTCGCCTCCGAAGGAAGTGTGCGGTAGACGAGGGTTCGGTTGGCTTTCAGGATACGTTTCGGGGTCCCGTCGGCCGGAAGAGCCGTGGCCGTGGCGGCCGTCAGAAGAGAGAGGGTCGAAAAATATGCCAAAAATCGCATAGGGTCTCCTTCAGTAGATGCCGATCATGATCTGGCTCGCTTTGCAAAACGCCGCCACGCTCATACCCTCTTTCAGCGCCAGCCCCTCCAGCGCCGAAGTACCCAGCTGCGCGCACAGGCGCGTGCCCCCTTCGAGGGCGACGATGACGTCGTGGTTGACGCTTCCATGTTCGATGCGCTCCACGATCCCCTCGAAGCGGTTTTCGACGCCGAGCCTAAGCGCGGGATCGGTCGAAAGAAGCAGGGCGTTGGCCTTGAAGAGGGCGTAGACGCGGGAGCCGACGGCGATGTCGAGCTCCTCCAGGGAGTCGTTGGTGATCGTCGCCGTGAGGGGATGGCCTCCTTTGAGGCGGAGGGTGATCTGAGAGTTGACGGCGCCCCGTTCGATGTGGCTGACCTCTCCGGCGAGCTGGTTTCGGGCGCTGATGCGCATCGACATGGAGTTGAGCAGTCGCAAATGTCCATCCTTTTCGTTGACGCGGCGGGAGAGGTTGTGCAAAAACCGTTCGTGCTCCTCTTCGAGGATGCGGAAGGTCTCCACCACCTCCCGGCCGTAACCGGTCAGGCGTGTGCCGCCGCCGCCCTTTCCGCCGGTGACCCGCTCCACCAGGGGCTTTTCGGCCAGGTTGTTCATGGCGTCCACGGCATCCCATGCCGCCTTGTAGCTCATCTTCATCGCTTTGGCCGCCTTGGAGATGGAGCCGGTTTCGTCGATGAGGCGCAGAAGCTCCATCCGGCCGTGTCCCAGAAAGGCGTGCTTCTCCTTTCCCAGCCAGAGGCGGCCCGCCACTTCGTTGCGCATGCTCAGAGCCTCTGCATACCGACCCCGATGTCGGCCGGGGCGGCGAAGTAGTAGGGGGCGGTCGTGATGAGACCGTCCACGCCCGTGGCGGCGTAGTCGGCGACGTTTTCGAGGCGTACACCCCCGGTGGCCAGCAGACGGATGTCGGGGTATCTGTTTTTGAGGGTATTCACCGCTCTTTCAAGATCGGCGGGAGAGAATTTTTCCAGCTGGAAGAGCCGCACCCCCCGTTCGGCGAAAAGAAGTGCGTCCTCGATCGAATCGGTCTCCACGGCCAGCGTCTTTTC
>NZ_JAOZOZ010000031.1:4867-16078 GCF_029933015.1 Hydrogenimonas sp.
TCGAGAAGGTTCTGGCACACTTTCCACCCCTGATGGAGCGCTTTGGCCTCTCCCTCGGCCTCCAGGAGAATCGTCTCTTTTTCGACACTTTCACCCGAAGGGACGAAGGCAAGCACGCGCGCGCCCAGCTTTTCGAGGATCCGCGCCGCCTCTTCGGTGGCGGCGGCCACGCAGCCTTCGCGGCAGCGAAAACGCATACGTCCCGTTTGGGAGCCGATCCCCAGCGTTTCGGTGGTCAGGTCGAAGTAGGGGAGATCCTCCTCGATGAAGCGGTCGATCTCCTGGTCGGAAAAAAACATACGACGGATCCTCCTGGCGAGATGACCGTAGTATATCCAAATATATAACGCTTTTTCAAGTCGCCTTTTTGATCGCTTCCGCCGCCGCCTCGGGGGTTTTGACGGCGGCGAAACAGCTTCTGCGTCCGCAGATGAGATAGTCCGGTTCCACGGCGCCTTTGTAGAGAATCCAGGGATAGGGGAGGGCGTCGATGACGGGTTTGGCTTTAGCCAGACGGTTGGGGAGGGATTTGACGACTATATCCTCCTTGAGCCAGCGGATCGCGGCGGTGGCGAAAGTGGGATGGTAGATGGGTTGCCGTGCGATTTTGACGGAGCGGTACTCCAGGCTTTTGAAGGCGATTTCCGCATACCGCTCGTCGATCAGCGAACCGAGGGTCAGCAGCACGTCGGTCATCACGGCGGCGCTGGAGGGGTAGCTGGTGTCGGCGATGTCCGCTTCCGTCTCGAACTCTCCCCGGCTGAAATACCATTTGCCGTTTTCATGGAAGCGATCGACGGCTTCCTCAGCCAGACGCTGTGCTTCGACGAGCCACATTTCGTCCAGTGTGGTCCGGTAGGCCTGCAGCAGCGCGTCGCACAGATAGGCGTAATCCTCCAGAAAGGCTTCGATCGTGGGTTCTTTGCCCGCCAAAGCACTGTGAAAAAGTGTCGTGTCGCGTCGCATCAGACTTATCAGCGCTTCGAGACTCTCCCGTGCGTCGCCGAGATGTTTCGCATCGGTTTCGGCGGCGAGGAAGAGGGCTTTGATCATCATCGCGTTCCAGGCGGTGATGATCTTCCGGTCGATGAAGGGGTAGGTTCTCGTTTCTCTCAGGCTTTTGAGGATCGCGCGGACTTTCGGCCACCATTCGGGCCGCTCATCGTTTCGCAACCGTACGATGCACTTTCCTTCGAAATTGCCTTTCGGTGTGATGGAGAGGTTTCGGCATATCTCTTCGGCCTCCTCTTTCGCGAAACCGCCCTTTTGCAGGGCTTCCATCACCTCTTCGTATCCGTAGACGAAATATTTCCCCTCCACGCCCTCCGTATCGGCGTCGCTGGCGGCGTAGAAAAGACGGTCATGGGACATCTTCTCTTTCATGAAGAGAATGATATCTTCGGCGATGTCTCGATAGAAGGTTTCCCCCGTCACCCGGTAGGCTTTCAGGTAAGTGGCGCACAAAAGGGCGTTGTCGTAGGTCATCTTTTCGAAGTGGGGCACCAGCCACGCATCGTCGGTGCTGTAGCGGCAAAATCCCCCGTCCACGAGATCGTAGAGGCCGCCTCTGGCCATATTCTTCAGCGTGGTCGTCGCCATTTCGAGAGGTTCCGGCCGGCCGGTGAGGCCGTGGATGTCCAGAAGCAGGTCGAGGGTGGAGGCGTGGGGGAACTTCGGGGCTTTGGAGAAGCCGCCCCATTCGGGATCGAAACTCTCCTGCGCCTGGGAGACGGTCCGGTCGATGAGAGAGAGCTCCAGTCTGGTCGCTTTGACGGGTCCCTCCCCGGGTGCCAGAAAACGCTGGATCTCCTCGGCGTTTTTGACGATCTCTTCCGGCGAGCGGTTCCACTTTTCGTGGATCACCTCGATCAGCTCCAAAAAACCCATCATGTTGTATTTGCGTACGGGCGGGATGTAGGTGCCGGCGAAAAAGGGTTTGCGCTCAGGCGTCATGAAGATGCTCAGAGGCCAGCCCCCGGGGCGCTGATTGAGAAGCAGATGGACGTTCTGATAGTATTTGTCGATGTCGGGGCGCTCTTCCCGGTCCACTTTGATGGAGACGAAATGGGCGTTTAGATATTCGGCGATCTTTTCGTCTTCGAACACCTCCCTCTCCATCACGTGGCACCAGTGGCAGCTGGAGTAGCCGATGGAGAGGAAAATGGGCTTGTTTTCCCTCAAAGCTTTTTCGAAGGCTTCGTCGCACCAGGGCCACCAGTCGACGGGATTGTGGGCGTGCTGCTGAAGGTAGGGGGAGTCTTCGTGAATGAGTCGGTTCGGCATGTTTGGGCCTTTTTTCTTCCGATAGTAGCGAAGAGAGTTTATGACTTGATTTAAAGCGGCAGATTACCATTCGGGTTTACCGAAAATTTACGTGAAGTGTGGTTTAATGGAGTCCATTATTTATAGGGCACCTATAGAAACCCGGGAGGATACGCGCATGGTTAGATGGATAGGATTGTTGATACTGCCGGTTCTGATGATCGCCGGGGCGTTGGGTGTGGACGAAGCCTTCCGGCCGTCGGCGAAGATCGACGGGACGCATATCCGTTTTGCCATCGATATCGCCGATCATGTGCATCTGAGCAGGGAAGGCCTGAAATTTTCCGTGGCGCCCGCGGACAAAGTCTCTTTGAAACGTTACACGCTGCCGCCGGGTCAGAAGGACGAGTTCGGCGACGAAGTCTATACGGGACATTTCGAAGTCGATCTGCCGCTGGAGGTGAAAGGCGGGGCCAAAGAGGTGGAGCTGACGGCGGTCTATCAGGGATGTTCGGACAAAGGTTTCTGCTATCCGCCCGTCACGAAAAAGTACCGGTTCGAACTCTCTGGAGGTGAGACTTCTGGAGAAGCGAAGCGCACGTCCGCCCCCTCCCTTTCGGAGGAGGAGTCGATCGCCTCCACACTGAAATCGAAAAGCTTCGGGATCGTCCTGCTCACCTTTTTCGGTTTCGGTCTGCTGCTGGCTTTGACGCCCTGCGTCTTTCCGATGATTCCGATACTCTCGTCGATCATCGTGGCCCAGGGTGAGGGCATGACGGCCAAAAGGGGTTTCTGGCTCTCTTTGGTCTATGTCTTTTCGATGGCCGTCACCTATACGATAGCCGGGGTCTTCGCCGGACTTTTCGGAGCCAATATCCAGGCGGCGCTTCAGAACCCGTGGGTGATCTCCCTCTTTTCTCTTCTTTTCGTGGCGCTCGCCTTTTCGATGTTCGGGTTCTACGAACTGCAGCTGCCGGCCTCCTGGCAGAGCCGGCTCAGCCGTACCAGCGACGAAGCGGGGAAAAAGGGAGGGCTGGCCGGTGTCGCGGTCATGGGCTTCCTTTCGGCCCTCATCGTCGGGCCCTGCGTGGCGCCGCCTCTGGCCGGAGCCCTCATCTATATCGGGCAGACGGGTGACGCGCTGCTGGGCGGTGCGGCGCTTTTCGTGATGAGTTTCGGTATGGGCGTGCCGCTTCTTCTCATCGGCACAGGTGCCGGAAAGTTCATGCCTCGCCCCGGCGGATGGATGACGCTGGTGAGCGAGATTTTCGGTGTCGTGATGCTGGGCGTCGCGATCTGGATGCTCTCGCGCATCGTGCCCGAGAGTGTGGCCATGGGGCTTTGGGCGGTGCTTTTCATCGTAAGTGCCGTCTATATGGGTGCCCTCGAACCCCTGGGTGAAAAGCGCTCCTGGAACGCCTTGTTCAAAGGCATGGGCGTCGTGTTTCTGCTCTATGGCGCGATGCTTCTTTTCGGTGCCTTCACGGGTGCGGCCAATCCTCTCGATCCTCTCGAAACGCTCCGGACACGTTCCGTCTCGGCAGCACTTCCATCCGGCAAACTCCGTTTCGAGCCTGTCTCGAGGCTCGACGAACTGCTCGAAAAGATAGAAAAGAGCGACAGGCCCGTCATGGTCGATTTCAGAGCCGACTGGTGCGTCAGCTGCAAGGAGCTCGAGGAGAATACCTTCAAAGATCCCCGTGTCGTTGAAGCGCTGAAAGGGTATGCCCTCTATCAGGTGGACGTGACACGCAACACGCCGGAAGAGAAAGCGATGATGAAACACTTCGGCATCTTCGGTCCGCCGGCCGTTCTCTTCTTCGAAAAGGGCAGGGAATTAAAAGAAAAACGGATATCCGGTTACAAATCTCCGGAGGAGTTTTTGAGACTTCTCTCCTGACTTACCGGAATTTTACACGCTTTAGACTATAATCGGACCGAATCATAAAACTACCAAGGTTGTCGGCATGGTGATCAAAAACGCGAAAATCGTAACGCCCGAGGGGGTCGTGGAAGGTGATCTGCGCATCGAAAACGGTGTCATTGCACAGATCGGCAGCGATCTGGACGGCGAGAATGTGAAAGATGCCGCCGGACGCTATCTGCTTCCGGCTCTGGTCGATATCGGGGTAGGGGTACTCGACGGCAGACTGCGCGGCGGTACGCTGCAGAAACTTGCGAAAAAAGCCTACAGAAACGGCTTCGGAACCGTCGTCGTCTCCTCGTTGTCGCTGCCGCGTATCGACAACGAGATCACGCTGGAGTTCGCCAAGTCCCAGGCGGAACTCTGCCCCGAAGCCGAAATACTTCCGCTTCTCTCCGGAGTCAGGGAGGAGGGTGGTCTCAGCGACTGTTCGATCCTTCTGAAAGAGGGGGCGGTGGGGATCGAGTTCGAAAGCCATATCGACGGCAATCTGATCCGGCGTCTGATGGAGTATGCCAGAATGCACGGCGTCAGACTCTTCTGCCGTGCCAACGATCCGGCCCTGCAGGGAGACGGTGTCATGCATGAAGGGGAAGTGTCGAGCCGTCTCGGGCTCTCCGGCATCCCCTCTCTGAGCGAATTTTCCCAGGTGGCCCGTATCGGAGAGTTTGCCAAAGCCTATGAAGTGGAGACGGTGATCCTGGGTGCCTCCACGCCGGAAACGATCCGAATATGCCGGGAAAACCCCTGGTTGAGGTCGCAGGTTTCCCTGCATCATCTGCTGCTTGATGACAGAGCATGCGACAATTACGCCACATCCGGCAAAATCTTTCCTCCTCTTCGCGATGAAAAGAGCCGATCGGAACTGCTGGAGAGTCTCAAGCGCGGCGAAATCGATATGGTGACGTCACTTCACTCACCCGTTTCCAAAACTGCCAAGGATGCGGTATTCGCCGAAGCAGCGTATGGTATCGACGGACTTTCCGATTTTCTGCCTCTCTTCTATACACGGTTGATAGAGCAGGGTTTTGCAGATTTCTCCATGCTCGCGGCATTGACGGCGACACATCCGGCGGAGGTTGCGGGGCTTGGCGAGAAACTGGGAAGGATCGAAGTCGGGCAGGATGCCAGGCTCATACTTTTCGACCCGGAAAAAGAGGTCTTTCCGACGGCCGAAAACTCTCCTTACGGAAAAGAGGCGCTTCGGGGTGCGATAGAGAAGATAGAAACGAATTGAAGGAAACAAGAAAATGGTATTGATGATCGACAATTACGACAGTTTCACCTACAACATCGTCCAGTACTGCCTGGAATTGGGAGCGGATCTGAAGGTGATTCGCAACGATGAAATGAGTGTCGAGGAGATACGTGCGCTGCATCCCGAAAAAATCATCATCTCCCCGGGGCCCGCGACTCCCAACGAAGCGGGTGTGAGCCTGGATGTGGTGAAAGAGTTCCACAAAGACACTCCGATTTTCGGCATCTGCCTTGGGCACCAGACGATCGCCCAGGCTTTCGGAGGCAAAGTGGTTCGTGCCAAAAATCTGATGCACGGCAAAACCTCGACGATGGAAGTGCATATCGAGTCTCCCATATTCAGATTTATGCCCGACACTTTCACGGCGACACGCTACCACTCTCTCGTGGTCGAAAAGGAATCTCTTCCTGAACGGATCGTCACCACAGCATACAGCCACGACGATCATGAAATCATGGCACTGGAAATCGAGGGGTATCCTGTCTATGGCGTGCAGTTTCATCCCGAATCGATCATGAGCGAACACGGCCATCTGATGCTGGACAATTTCCTGAAACTCTGATGTCACGTCTCAGACTTTTCGTTTCGATCCTCCTTTTTGTCCATCTGGTCGTTCTGATCTGGGTGGCATGGGGGCTGCCCATCGGACCCCATGAAGCGAAAATCTTTTTCGGCGAACCGAATATCGTTTCGATGCTGATGCATTTTGGAAAAAATCTGTGGCCTTCACTCGATTTTATCAACATCAGAATACCTTTTCTTCTTTTGCATCTTCTCAATCTGTTTCTTTTCTACAACCTCTCCAGAGTTGTTCTGAAAGACGACGTTTCGGTGTTTACATCCTTCGTGATCTTTCTCTTGCTTCCGGGTATCGTAAGCTCCGCTGTTCTGGCTACATCGACAGGACTTATTCTGGCTCTCTATCAGGCTTTTTTACTGCTATATCTGAAAAGAAAAAAATTATGGGCATATCTTTTGCTGCCGCTGCTTCTGTTCGTAGACAAAAGCTGTGTCATTCTCTATTTCGCTCTTTTCACCTATGCTCTCTGGCGCAGGGAGATTCCGCTGCTTGTCGTTACGATTCTGCTTTTCGGGATTTCGATCAGTATGTACGGTATCGACATGCACGGAAAGCCGGTAAACTATTTCGCCGATACCATCGGCCTGTACGCCGCCATCTTTTCCCCTCTCGTTTTTCTCTACTTTTTCTATGCCATGTACCGTATCCTTCTCAAAGGCGACAAAAACATCATTTGGCACATCAGTTTTACCGTACTTGTTCTTTCGCTCATCATCTCCCTGAGGCAGAGGATCCCCATCGAGGATTTCGCACCCTATGTTATCGTCGCGATCCCGATGATGGTCAAGCTCTTTTACCAGTCGTTTAGGGTCCGGCTACCGCAATTCAGGAAAAAGTATCTCCATATGGCCGGTATCGTCTTTTTCGTTCTGACCATAAACACCCTCGTACTTCTGTTTCACAAACCTCTCTTTCTCGTGCTGCACCATCCCCAGAAGCATTTCGCGGCACCTTTCTATATTCCCTACTGGTGTGCCATGGAGCTGAAAAAACGTGGTATCCGTGAAATCGGAGTCGAAAAGAGTGTATTGGCATTTCAGTTTCGATATTACGGAATCGCATCGGGCAAAAAATTGCAGTTGACGAAAAAACCGTGTAACGGCTGTGAAAGCGTAACGATTCGATACAAAAATAAAATTATCGACACATGTTATGTTTCAAAAATAAACAACTAAACTTTTTTCCTTCCGAGTTTGAAGCTTCAAAGCTTTCATTTTAAAAAATAGTGCTAAACTCATGAAATAAAAATCATAAGGAGTTGTGATGGCTCAAAAAGCGATACGTGAGTATGACGGTAAAGCCATTTTCGCCAAACATTGGAACGAATATTTCGATGGCTTTCACTACGATTTCAAATCTGTACTGGTAACCAGTGCGGACGAGTTGCGCGAAAAAGCGAAAGAACATGGATTTGAATGGCTGACCCAGGAGCCCCTCGTCGTAAAACCGGACATGCTTTTCGGTAAACGCGGGAAAAACGGACTGGTTCTTTTCAAAGTCGAAAAACCGGGCGATGTCACACTCGAGGATGCCGCCAAGTGGATCGAAGAGAAGCAGAGCCACGAAGTGACGCTGCTTTCCGGTCAGAAAGGTATGCTCACACACTTCATCGTCGAGCCGTTCACTCCGCACACACAGGATCAGGAATACTACATTTCCGCGACGGTCGTCGACAACGACGACGTGCTCTACATGTCTGCCGAAGGCGGTATGGAAGTCGAAGAAGGATGGGAAGAGAAGGTCAACGAAGTCCGTATCCCCATCAACATGAGCGAGAACGAAATGGAGCGTGCGGTCCATGCCAACGTTCCTGATGGAATTCCCGATGAAGCGAAAGAGAGATTCGCATCATTCGCTATCCAGTTCTTCAAATTCTACCGCGATCTCAACTTCGCATACCTTGAAATCAACCCGATTGTCATGATCGGCAACGATGCGCACATTCTGGACCTCGTCGCACGACTCGACGATACGGCGGGATTCCTGATGAAAGACAAATGGGGAGATATCGAGTTCCCGACACCGTTTGGAATGGAAGATATGTCACCCGAGGAGAAAGCGATCGCCGAAGCCGATGCCAAATCGGGCGCATCGTTGAAACTGACGATCCTCAACCCCGAAGGACGCATCTGGACGATGGTCGCAGGTGGTGGTGCGTCGGTCGTCTATGCCGATACCATCGCCGATCTCGCAGGTGTCAAAGATCTGGCCAACTACGGCGAGTACTCCGGAGGCCCGACGGAGAGCGAAACACAGTTCTATGCCGAAACCATTTTCGATCTGATGACCCGCTACGAAGATCCGCGAGGAAAGATCCTGATCATCGGCGGTGCGATCGCCAACTTCACGGATGTCGCGAAAACCTTTACAGGAATCATCAAGGCACTTGAAAAGTATGCCGACAAACTGAAAGCACACAACACGAAAATCTATGTACGACGCGGTGGACCGAACTATGAAAAAGGTCTTAAAGATATCAAAGAGGCAGCCGAGCGACTTGGACTCTATATGGAAGTCTACGGACCGGATACTCACGTAACCGATATCGTACGTATGGCACTTGAGAAGTAAGGGAGATAGAAGATGAGCAGCAGACTTTTTACAAAAGACACACAAGCGATTTTCTGGAACAACAACAAGAGCGCGATTCAGCGTATGCTCGACTACGACTATGTGATCGGTCGGGAGAAGCCTTCCGTCGCGGCGATCGTCGCACCGACGAGCTCCAACAAGTTTGAGAAGTTTTTCTACGGACCGGACGAAATCATGGTCCCGCTCTACCGGTCGACGCCGGATGCGGTCGCAGAGCACAAAAACGCCGATGTACTTCTGAACTTCGCGTCATTCCGTACCGCCTACGATGTGACGATGGAAGCGTTGGATCTGGGCAAACAGTTCCGGACCATCATGGTGACGGCGGAAGGTATCCCCGAAAGAATGGCTCGTATCATGAATCAGCGTGCACGAGACAACGGAACACTGGTCATCGGGCCGGCTACCGTCGGTGCGATTACCCCCGGTGCATTCAAAATCGCGAACATCGGTGGTACCATCGAAAACATCATCAACTCCAAACTCCACAGAGCCGGTAGCGCGGGTCTGGTGACACGATCCGGAGGTCTGTTCAACGAACTTTGTAACATCATCGCACTCAATGCAGACGGTATCGCCGAAGGTGTTGCGATCGGTGGTGACCGTTTCGTAGGATCGGTCTTTATCGATCACCTCCTGCGTATGGAAGAGAATCCGGATGTCAAATATATGATTCTTCTGGGTGAAGTGGGAGGTACGGAAGAGTACAAAGTGATCGAAGCTGTCAAATCCGGCAAGATCAAGAAGCCGATCATCGCATGGTGTATCGGTACCATCGCCAAACACTTCAGCAGCGGAGTACAGTTCGGACACGCAGGCGCGAGTGCGAATGCCGAGCGTGAAACGGCTGAAGCGAAAAACGCTGCGATGCGTGAAGCGGGTATTCATGTGCCCAACAGCTTCAACGATCTGCCTCAGACGATCCATCAGGTATACACAGATCTGAAAAAACAGGGTGTCATTCAGGAGATCGAAGAGCCCGAAGTTCGTGAAATTCCGAAAGTACGCAAGCCGAAAAACTTCATCTGTACCATCAGTGACGACCGCGGTGAAGAAGCGACCTATGCCGGATATCCGATCAGCTCCGTAGCGACTCCCGATACCGGTAAAAGCATCGGGGATGTCGTCAGCCTTCTCTGGTTCAAAAAAGTCTATCCGAAATGGGCGACAGATTTCATTGAAACGGTCATCAAAACGGTTGCAGATCACGGTCCTGCGGTCTCCGGTGCCCACAACGCCAAAGTCACCGCGCGTGCCGGCAAATCTGTCGTCGAATCACTTGTTACGGGACTTCTGACTATCGGTCCCAGGTTCGGTGGCGCGATCGACGGTGCAGCGAAATATTTCAAATACGCCAATGACAACAACATGACACCCCAGGAGTTCCTGGCCTATATGAAAAAACAGGGTATTCCGATTCCTGGAATCGGTCACCGTATCAAGTCCCTGCGAAACCCGGACAAGCGTGTCGAAGGGCTCAAAAAATATGCCAACGAGTATTTCCCGAGCACATCGCTGCTCGAATACGCTTTGGAAGTCGAGCAGTTGACGACTTCGAAAAAAGACAATCTTATCCTCAACGTCGACGGAACCATCGGTATTCTGATGGTCGATATGTGGCGTGCACTCGGATACACCGAGCAGGAGATCGACGAATTTATCGAAAGCGGTACACTCAACTCCTTCTTCATTCTCGGACGCACCATCGGATTCATCGGACACGTTCTCGATGAAAAACGCCTGGCGATGCCGATGTACCGCCATCCTATGGATGACATCCTCTACGACGTCAAGCCTGCCGAGGAAATCAAGTAACTCTCTCTTCTTCTGCCTTGTGGTATAATTGGTAAAAACCAGTTATACCCGAGGTTCTTTCATGAAAAAAGCCTTCACTATGTTAGAACTGATATTGGTCATTGTAGTAGTGGCTATATTGTCAGTTGTGATGATTCCTCGCTTTTCCGACAGTCAATTGCGTGAAGCAGCGGACCAGATTATTTCCCATATACGTTACACACAGCATCTCGCCATGATCGATGATAGGTTTAAACCAGATGACCAAAATTGGTTTAGATCCAGATATCAGGTATTTTTTCACCATGACAATTCAGGTGATAAACACCTGATATATACTATCTATTACGACAAAAACAAAAATAGCACTTCTACTCCTACGACGGATGAAATTGTTACAGATCCAGCTACAAAAAGAAAATTGACCGGAAATAGTACATATACTTCTTCCTATATGGAACAACTTGATTTGACCCATAAATATGGAATGGAAGAAATCAATATTTGCGGAAACACAATCGATACAACGGGTGGCAGTACAAGTCGGATATATTTCGACAATACTGGAAGACCATACTATATGAATGCCACATCAACAATGGACAATAGTGTAGGACTGGGTGATCTGCTTTCCAATACATGCGATATCGTTTTTAAAAGTAGTGACGGAAATTTTACGGTTTCCATCGAACCTGAAACAGGATATGTTCATTTGAGTTCAATAAATTACTGATCTTTCAAAAAAGCAAAAAAATCGCACTTTTTTCCGAAAACCCCTTGACAAGGTGTGCGCTAGCTGCT
>NZ_JAOZOZ010000032.1:0-2919 GCF_029933015.1 Hydrogenimonas sp.
AAATTTTCCTAAATTCTCATATAGCAGGATTTTTAAGAGGGATTTTGCGTATCATGGTATAATTTTTAATCATGGAAAAACTCGATAAAAAGACCATATTGGCATATCTTAAAAGTATCAAGCCTGATTTGAAGAAAAAAGGGATCGTAACCATCGCTCTGTTTGGGAGTTACGCCAAAGGCGATACTTCCGTATACAGTGACATCGATATCGCCATCAAAAAAGAGAGAGAGTTTCTGAAGCGTTTCAGCCCCTATGATTATTTTTCCACATTGAACGCACTGCGAAACGATCTTGTCAGACATTTTCACCGTCCTGTAGACATTTTCGATCTCGACAGTGCGTCACCCATAAAAAACATCATAGAAAAAGAGATGATCGATGCCTGATGAAAAAGTTTTTCAGCGTCTCGAAACCATTCTCAAAAAAATTTCATTTATAGAAAATATCGTTCGGGAGTATGGATCTGTCCATCATGCACTTGCAGACGAACAGATGGGCCGCGCATCCATTCTTATGCATCTGACATCCATCTCCGAGCAGTTTGACAAACTTCTTCACAGTGGTGAGTTTGACGCACTTTCGTTTTTCGAAAAAGAGGATATCAAAGGAAGCAACGATCTTCGGAATTTCATCGCACACGATTATGAAGGTGTCGATCTCTATATCGTAGAAGCGGTCTTGAATGAACGTCTACCCATTATCAAAAAGTCGGCAGAAAAAGCGTTACACACATTGAAAAAATAGAAGAGCGGCATCGAGCCGCTCTTTGAAAGAAGAGATCAGCGAGTGGCGACGAAGTGCATCATATCGACGAGGCGGCAGCTGTAGCCCCACTCGTTGTCGTACCACGCGACCACTTTGGCCGTATTGGAGCCGACGACACGGGTCAGGTCGGGGACGAAGATGGCGCTGTATTCACAGCCGATGAAGTCGCCGGAGACGCGTTTGTCGTGATCGACGAGGATCATCTTGCCAAGTTCCGCGGCAGCCTTGTCGAAAGCTTCGTTGATGGCGTCGACGGTCACCTCTTTTTTGAGGTTGACGGTCAGGTCGACGACGGAGACGTCGGCGGTCGGGACACGGATCGCGAAACCGTTGAGCTGGCCTTTGAGATGCGGCATCACCAGACCGATCGCTTTGGCGGCACCTGTAGAGGTCGGAATCATGTTGATCGCGGCGGCACGGGCCCGGCGGAAATCCTTCTTGTGCTTGACATCGAGGAGATTCTGGTCGTTGGTGTAGGAGTGGACCGTCGTCATCAGCCCGTTTTCGATGCCGAACGTATCGTCGAGCACTTTACAGACCGGAGCCAGACAGTTGGTCGTACAGGAGGCGTTTGAGATGACGGCCTGGCCTTCGTATTTGTCGGTGTTGATTCCCATGACGAAGGTGGGGGTGTCGTCCTTGGCGGGGGCGCTCATGACCACTTTCTTGACGCTGCCTTTGAGGTGTTTGCTCGCCGTTTCCGTCGTCAGGAAGACACCGGTACACTCGGCGACGACCTCCGCACCGACCGTACCGAAATCGAGTTTGTCGATGTCGCGCTCGCTGAACATACGGACAGGCTTGCCGGCGATCTCGATGGTTTCGTCGTCGATCACTTTCGCGTCGATGCCTTCGTGA
This sequence comes from Hydrogenimonas sp., assembly GCF_029933015.1. GTDB lineage: Bacteria > Campylobacterota > Campylobacteria > Campylobacterales > Hydrogenimonadaceae > Hydrogenimonas. The sequence continues at coordinate 1,627 of NZ_JAOZOZ010000032.1, forward strand.
ACGCTGTCGTATTTCAGAAGATATTCGAGCATATCGGGTTTAGCCGTCGTATTGATACCGACCAGCTCCATATCGTCGTGTTTCATGACCAGCTTGATGACACACAGACCGATACGTCCCGTTCCGTTGACTGCTACTTTTACTGCCATATTTTCTCCTTCGGTTTTTGTTTGTTTCGATTATATCCCAACGAAGCTGTTATCGGTTTAAAACCGCCTCCGTCTGCAGCGCGATCTCCAGCTCTTCATCGGTGGGAAGCACGAGTATGCGCACCTTCGATCCCTCGGCCGAGATATCCTCCCTGCCCGCTTCGTTGCGAGCCGCGTCGAGTTCGATCCCCATGGCTTCCAGCCCTTCGCAGGAGAGTTTTCGCACAAGAGTGCTGTGCTCGCCCACACCCGCCGTGAAGACGATGGCATCCACACGCCCCAGAATGGCGAAGTAGGCACCGATGTAGTGGCGGATGCGGTGAGTGTAGACTTTCAAAGCGGTTTGGGCCGCTTCATCTCCCGATACAGCCGCTTCCTGGACGCTTCGCATGTCGTTTTCTCCACACAGCCCCTTCAGACCGCTTTGTTTGTTCAAAATCCTGTCGGCGTCCACTCCCCTCTTCTGCATGAGTATCGCAATCTCCGGGTCGAGATCGCCGCATCGCGTCCCCATGACGAGCCCCGCCAGCGGCGTGAACCCCATGGAGGTATCGACACTCTTTCCGTTTTCGATGGCGCAGGCGCTGGCACCGTTGCCAAGATGCAGGGTGATCAGGTTGAGACTTTCGAGGGGTCTGCCCAGCTTCTCGGCCGCCATCTTCGCCACATAGCTGTGGGATGTGCCGTGAAACCCGTAGCGCCGCACCCCATCTTTTTCGTAGAATTCCATGGGGATGGCGTAGAGGTAGGCCTCTTTGGGCATCGTCTGATGGAAAGCGGTGTCGAAAACCGCCACCTGGGGCAGTTGCGGCACCTTCCTGGCCATCATCTCGATCCCCGCGAGGTTGGCGGGATTGTGGAGGGGAGCCAGAGGTATCAGCTCGCGTATCGCCTCGATGACTTCCGAATCGATCCGCGTCGGCTCGATGAAGCGTTCGCCTCCATGCACGACCCGGTGCCCTGCGGCGTCCAGATCTTCGAAAGATGTGAGAGCACCCCTTTTCACCAGATCCCTTTCCGCCGACTCCAGCGCTTCCCGGTGATCCTTCACGCCACCCTCTTCACCGATCCGCTCCACCAGACCTTCCGCGACCTTCCGTCGCCGGTCGAAAAGCTTGTACTTCAGCGAGGAACTTCCGGAGTT
>NZ_JAOZOZ010000032.1:3019-15949 GCF_029933015.1 Hydrogenimonas sp.
CCGCTTCCCGACTCTCCCTCTGCTGCGCCTGGATCGCGCTGATGGCGACGGTACTGACGATATCCTCGACGCTGCACCCGCGGCTCAGGTCGTTGACCGGCTTGTTGAGGCCCTGAAGCACGGGGCCTATGGCGATGGCACCCGTGGCACGCTGGACCGCTTTGTAGGTGTTGTTGCCGGTATTGAGATCGGGAAAGATGAAGACGGTGGCCCGACCCGCCACTTTGGAGCCGGGCATCTTCTTCTCGCCCACGGCCGGATCGATCGCCGCGTCGTACTGCATCGGCCCTTCGATCAGAAGGTCGGGTCGCAGCGATTGGGCCAGCTTCGTCGCCTCCCGGACCTTTTCGACATCCTCTCCGACACCGCTTTCACCCGTCGAATAGGAGAGCATCGCCACGATCGGCTCGATCCCGAAAGCCCTGGCGGTCTCGGCCGACTCGATGGCGATCTGTGCCAGCTCTTTCGGATTGGGATCGGGCACGATGGCGCAATCTCCGTAGACGAGAACCCGGGTATCGAGACACATGAAAAAGACGCTCGAGACGATATCGACCCCCGGTTTTGTCTTGATGACCTGCAGGGCCGGCAGCACCGTCTCACGGGTCGTATGGGTCGCACCCGAAACCATCGCGTCCGCCAGACCTTCGTAGACCATCATCGTCGCGAAGTAGGTGACGTTCTGGACCGTATCCAGCGCGTTTTCGAGGGTGACTCCCTTATGTTTTCTCAGTTCGTAGAACTCGCGGGCGAACCTCTCTTTCAGCTCGCTTCTCGTCGGGTCTATCAGCTCGATTCCTTCCAGGTCGACCCCGATCATGCCGGCACGGTTGCGTACCGTCTCTTCGTTGCCCAGAAGCACGATATCGGCGATTTTCCTGCGCTGCGCCGTCTCCGCCGCACGTAGGATGCGGTCGTCCATACTCTCGGGAAGCACGACACGCATTTTCCTTGCAGAAGCTTTCGCGAAGAGCCGATGCAGGAACATCGCCGGGGTGACGATGTCGACTTTCGTCTTTTCCAGAGAGCATTCGATGAGTCCGGCATCGACGTGATTGGCGAAGTGGCCCAGCGCCAGGGCGATCTTCCTGCGGTGGCGGGGTGTGATGCGCGCTTCGCTTCTTTGGGCTTTGAGGATGATTTCGAGTGTCGTAAGCGGCACTTTGATCAGCACGACGCGGAAGGTTTCGTCACTCTCGATCATCTTCAGCACGGTCGGCGCGATCTCCATCTCTCCACCGACGACGATCGCGGAAGCGGAGGGAAATCCCGGGATACGGTTGGCAGAGAGAATCGCCAAAAAAATGTCTGCCCGATCGGCCGGCACCACCACCAGGTCCTTCTCTTCGAAATACTCCAGAAAATGCTCCGGATGCATCGCCGCGATCAGCGGTTTGTTGATGATGCGTTCCAGACTGGATTCGTCTTTCATATGGATGATCTCGCCGCCGGTGAGAGTGATGAGATCCAGCACCGTGGGACTGTCGAGCTTCTTTTCGTAGGGGATGGGAAAGCAGGGAATGTCCGGAAAGGGCTTCATGCGGTCCATCTGGCAGGCGAGCGTATCGGAGACGTGGTTGATGAAGAAGGCGAAGGGTTTGATCCCCTCCTCTTTGAGCGACTGCTGCCACAGGGCGATATCCTCCTCCACCTCATCGAGATCCTTCCCCTTCGCACTGAGAACGCCGACGACGGGGATGGAAAAGTTTTTGGCGATCTGCACGTTCAGATCGAAATCGATGATCTCCTTCAGATGCAGATCGGCGTTGCCAAGACAGAGGACGAAATCGTAGTTTTTCTGAAGATTTTCGAATTTCGTGATCAGTTTTTCATAAAGCTGCGCCTCCTCACCCCTCGCGAGCCAGGATTCGATACTGTCGGTGGTAAATCCCGCCGCCTCTTCATAGCTCTGTTTCATTTCGAAGATCGAGAGCATCGTTTCGATATCGCCGTCGATCCCTTCGTCCCGGACGATGGGCTTGAAAATCGCGACACGTTTAAATTCCCGTTTGAGAATATCCATCAGCCCCATCGAGACGAAAAAACTCCCGGCCCTCGGCTCTTTGGATACCACATATAAAGCGTTGACATTCATGATTTCATTTTCCTGTAGTTTTCACAAATCATAACATAATCAGAATTTGCAGATCATCGTCTCGAAAACCGTCTTCGTTTCTGCAAACTCTTCGAAGGCTTCACGGAACTCTCTCCTTTTCTGGCGCTCGATCTTCGCCATCGTTTCCCGGAGCGCTTCGATAGCGGCGACGGTCTCTTGGGTGTGAAGCTCCGGAATCCGTGCGAACTCTCCCAGGTGTTCTCTCTGCACATCCAGATCCTGATGTGCTCCGAGGATGGATTGTATGGTCTTGAGTTTTTTCAGCATTGTCCTGTAGGCTTCCGGCTGGAGTATGGAAGAGAAAAATTCCATCATATACCGGAGTTTCTTCACGTCGATCCGCAGCATATGATAGCTGTGCGCCGGCGAGTGGGCATCGATGGAGGATCCTTTTTTCAGCACTTTTCGGTACCGCCGTCGCAACGCTTTCGCGACAGAAACGATGATCGGCGTTCTGGCCTCTTTTCCGAGTCCTTCCCCATCTTCCGTCGTCGCGAAACGAAAGAGTATACGCATCTCTTCAGCGAAGGATTCACTCCGAAGAAAACTTGCCAGTTCACGCGATTCCTGCTGCAGCTGACGTTGCAGATACCTCTCCAGCTTCTGGAGCCCATGATGCAACGTCTTGGGAATCAACGATCTGTAACGAGGCATCTCCATCAAATAGACGTCGATATCCCGTTTTCTGCCCGTTCGGCGCATCAGTGCCGCCAGCCTCTCTTTGTGCATCATGCGCCACGATTCATCGAAAAGGGGAGCCATCTGAGAGAGAAGGGCCCGGAGTTTGCGCATCGCGACACGAAGCTGGTGGAGCCGTTCCGGGTCTTCGTCACCGGAGAGAATCGCCTCTTTGTTGGCTTCGACGCTTCTAAGAAGCGTGTAGAAGATCGCTTTGGCGGCATGGGCACCACTCTCATAGGGGGCCAGTTCGATCACGGTAGAAGCCTTCAAAAAGGATTCGCGTGCATCGATCTTTCCAAGAATGGTGGAGAGCTCGGTCTGAATGGGAGGAATGTGTCCCAGGCGCGAAAGCGAGCCGTTGGAAAAGGTTCTGTCATCCGTCACTTCCGCCACGAGAATGGCGGCGAAAGATTCGGGAAGCCGGAAACTGTGCGCCTCCTTTTCACTGGCGAACTCGATCTCCAGTATGTTGAGCCCTTTGAGCACCCCTTTGAAACTGTCGAGTTCGTAAATATGCCCGCCATATTCAAAAATCCGTCGCACTTTGCGTATCACGCCGCCCCTGTTGTGTTCACGGGCCTTTTCGAAGTCCTCTTTCGAAATTCTCTCTTCCGTCTCTTCCCTGACCAGGCCGGCCCCTTTTTTGAGGGTTTTGACATACGCATCCGCCTCTTTTCTGTATCGCTCCACCCGCTCTTCGTCCGCTACGAGATAGAACTGCTCAATCTTCACGGTACGATACGGGATACCCAGGCGTTTCAGAAAGCGCTTCATCGAGCAGGGGTAGAGAAGAAAACGTCGTTCGATCTCCATCTTTTTCATAGTTTCGATTCTATCATAGTATGTTATAATAACAACAAAAAGTTAAGGATAGAGAAAGATAGAAAAGTTCCGATACTTTCACCAGCATTTTCCGCACCTCGAAATCGAACAGCTTATCGAGTACTATGCCGTCTTCGGAGGACTCGAAAAATATGTCACCCTCAACTTCAGCGATACCCTTTATGAATCGATCCGGATCAATATCCTGCAACAGTACGATTTTCTCAAAATGAAAGTGCTCCCGCCTCTGAGCAGAGAGAGTGAGAGCCGGCGCATGCTCAGGGCCGTCGCCGTCTCGGACGGCAAAACCATCAACGTCCTTCGACGCGCCTCGCTCTCCCGTACCCAGGGGCACGGCACCTACCATGCCCTCCGGCAGGCGGGCATGCTGCACAAAGAGCGCTCCAGGGAGACTCCGATACCTCTGAAACCGGGTATGAAGAGAAAAAAAGAGGAGCGGGGCTACACGATCCAGTCGAAGATAAAGTTCACCCACCCTTTCTACCGTTTCTGGTACACCTTCGTCGAACCCCGCGCGAAAGAGATCGAAGCCGGGGAATTCGACGGTTTTTTCAAAGACCTCGAAGAGTCCTTCGACAGATACGTCAGTTTCACCTTCGAAGATCTCTCCAACGCCCTGATCAAACACACCTTCGACAGAAAGGATCCCGTTTCGGAAAAAGGGACCTACTGGGACCGCCACAACGAATTCGACCTGCTGGCCAAAACCGAGAACAACCGCATGATCATCGGCGAGTGCAAATGGAAAGGGCACAAAGTCTGCAAAAGTCTGGTGAGCAAGCTCAAATCCAAATGCGAACGGTCCGGCCTCAAGCCGGACTACTACGCCCTCTTCTCACGCAGCGGATTCAGCAACGAGCTCAAAAGTTCCAACGATCCGACGATCCTCTGCTTCGATCTCGACGACTTCGAAAAGCTCATCTCATGAACGAACTGAAACTCCCCGCTTCGATGAACGAGGAGGAGAAGCAGACCCTCCTCTCCCAGCTCGAGAGTCTGATCGAACAGACCTACAACGTCGAAAAAGAGTACATCACCCTGACAACCTCCTACAACCATCTCCAGAATCTCGTCAGACAGATCATCGAAGCGCTCCCCAACGCCCTGTGGGTACTCAACGACGAGGGATCCATCTTTCTGCAAAACAGCGAAGCGGAAGCGTTGAACGGACTTCTCGAGCGTATCGACCTGGAGACGAAAGAGCAGGAGATCGCCTTCAAAGAGCGCTACTACCTCGTCAAAACGACACGCAACGAATCGAAAACCATCATCAGCGCCACCGACATCACCGAACAGAAGCGCAAGGAGAGGCTCGCCTCGATGGGTCAGATGGCCGCCCACCTGGCCCACGAGATCCGCAATCCCATCGGCTCCATCGCCCTGCTCATCTCTTCACTCTCCAAACGTGTCGTGCCGAAAAACCAGCCGATCGTCGACGAGATCAAACGCTCCCTCTTCAGAGTCGAACGTATCATCAAAACGACGCTGATGTACTCCAAAGGGGTGCAGCCCCGCTTCGCGAAGATACCGCTGGAGAAGCTCGAAGCCGAATGCCGCGCCGCCGTGGAGTGCTACAGCTTCACCAAAGAGATCCGGTTTCACTACGATTTTCCGGCCCGATCCATCAGAGGCGACCTGGGTCTGCTCTCCCTGGCATTGCAAAATCTCGTTTTCAACGCGATCGACGCCATAGAGGAGAGCGAAGAGGATGAAGGCGACATCCGGCTCACGGCCCGATGCACGGATAAGACCGTCAGTTTTGTCGTACGCGACTCCGGCGTACCCTTCGAACACCCCGAGCGTCTCTTCGAAGCGTTCCATACGACGAAAACCAAAGGCCACGGTCTCGGGCTCGTGCTGGTTCGGCAGATCGTCGAAGCCCACGGGGGAGAGATATCTATCAAAGCGGATACAAAGCAGATAATCGTCACCCTGCCATCCGAAAAACCCGACTTGCCGAAAGTCTCCCACTCATGAAAAAGAGAGGATGGTTCAGATATTTCTTTCTCGTCGCCATGGCGGGACTGTTTCTGTACGACCTCTATATCACCCTGGACATTTTCAGCCTGCAGGAGAACGGCATCGTCCGGGAGATTCTCTACAGAGTCGAAAACAATCAGACGGCGGATCTCTCCGCTTCGCTTGGCGAACTGTGGCGCCATCTGGAGCATCGCAAACAGCAGACGCTGATGGTGACCTACGGATTTTCTCTCCTGATGTTCGCCACTCTTCTGGCTCTTTTTGTCCGACACACCTCCGCACTCAAACGTCTGCGCAAAGAGCGAAACGAACTTCTAAAAGAGCGCGAAACCAACGAAAGACTCCAAAGAGAGATCGCAGAACGTCTCTATACGGATCCATTGACGGGCATCCCCAACGGCAACGCCCTCAAAAGAGATCTCTCGGAGCGTGAACACGGCATCGAATATCTGATCCATATCGATATCGACGCTTTTCACGAGATCAACGAACTCTACGGCGACGATACCGGCGACGAACTGCTCAGACAGCTGGCGGCCCTTTTGAAGAACCGTTTCAACAGACCCCATTTCACCATCTACCGCCTCAGATCCGACGAATTCGTCATCACATCCACGAAAAACCTCAGCCGCATCGAGCTCGATCACGAGCTCTCACTGCTCATCAGCGCCGTCAACAACCACCGCTTCAGAACAGGATCCGACAGTTTCCACATCGCCATCCGCGCCGGCGCATCTCTGGAAAGGGAGAATCTCCTGGCCACCGCGGGGATGGCGCTCAAAAGCGCCAAGAGATCCTACCGAAGCTACTGCATCTACTCCCACGAACACGATCTGACGGAGATCTACCGCACGAACCTCTCCTGGATCCGGGAGATCAAAAGAGCCCTGGAAGAGGATCGGATCATCCTGCACTACCAACCCATCGTACGGGTGAGCGACGACAGCATCAACTCCTACGAATGTCTCGTCAGAATCGTGGACCGCGAGGGCACCATCCACTATCCCGTCGAATTTCTGGAGCTGGCCAAACGTTCGAAGATCTACTTCGACATCACGATGCGGGTCATCGATCAGGCTTTCGCTTCGTTTTTGAACCATCCCGGCCACTTCTCGATCAATCTCTCCTACGACGACATCGCCAACGGCAACATCGTGGGGTTCATCATCGAAAAGGTGCGGGCTTTCCCCGAACCCCACCGTATCCATTTCGAGATACTCGAGTGCGACAAAATAGAAAATTACGATATCGTCCGCCGTTTCACCGACAAAGTCCGTCGTATGGGCTGCTCCATCTCCCTGGACGATTTCGGTTCGGGCTACTCCAACTTCGAACACATTCTGATGCTCGACATCGACATGCTCAAGATCGACGGATCACTGATCAAAAACATCATCCACGACAAAAATTCGAGACTCATCGTCGAAACGATCGTCGATTTCGCCAAACGTCTCGACCTCGATACCTGTTGCGAATTCGTCAGCGACAAGGAGATCTACGATCTGCTCAAAGGGATGGGTGTTACCTATATGCAGGGGTTCTATCTCTCGAAACCCAAGCCGTATCATTGACGAGAGGGTGAGCGGGGATCGGGAAACGAGAAGGTGTGGTTGGAAACGGGGAAAAAAGAGAGCGCGGCTCAGGCGCTCTCGAGAACCTCGACGGCTTCGATCGCCTGGACCTTGGCGACGAACTCGGCGTTGACGTGGACCGGTGACTCTATCTCCACCTCCTGGAGCTTCGAGCACAGACGGAGCTTGAGCTGCTTGCGTCCGGGATTCTGCTGCGCCAGACGGTAGAGCTCCTCGAGGATGCGCATCTTTTCGTGATCGAGATCGAGCCGGATGATCAGGGGCTCTTCGGGCTTTTCGATCATGCGGGTCTCCACCCTCTCTTTGCGGCACTCTTTGAGCGGCATGATCTTGTGGACCCGCATCCGCGTAAAATCGCCGTCGCGGGTGATGGAGACCTTGAAGCCGATCGGCTCGTCCAGATCCATCTTCTCAAGCTGCTCCAGCTGTCGCTCGAAGAGGGTGATCTCGATGTTGCCGTGAAGGTCCATGACGTTGGCGATGCCGAATTTGTTTCCCTTCTTGCTGATCTTCGTCGTCACCTCCTCCACTTTGCCGATCAGCAGCGCCGAGGAGCCGTCGGCGATCTGATCCAGGTCGGAGGAGAGGGTGTAGTCGATCTTCGAGAGCTCCTCCCTGAAGCGGTCGAGAGGATGGCCCGAGACGTAGAAACCCAGCGACTCCTTCTCCAGCTCCAGAATGCTCTTTTGCGGGTACTCCTCCATCGGCACGATGTCGACCTTGATGTTCACCAGCTCCGCATCGTCGCCGAAAAGCGACCCCACGGCCATCTGCTGCGCCCTGGCCGATTCGTGCATCGCCTCGACGATCGCGTCGATACTCTCCAGCAGCGCACGGCGGCTGTAGCCGAAGCCGTCCAGCGCGCCCGCCTTGATCATCGATTCGATCACCTTCTTGTTGACCTTCTGGGTATCGATACGGCTGACGAAATCGTCGAGCGACTCGAAAGCCCCCTCCTCCCGGGCGGTCAGGATCGCGTGGACGGCCGCGTCGCCGACCCCCTTGATCGCCCCCAGACCGAAGAGAATGACCTCGTTCCCCTCTTCGTCGCTGTCGGGGGTGAACTCCAGGGCCGAACGGTTGATGTCGGGAGCCAGCAGCCGGATGCCCAGACGTTTCACTTCGTCGATATACTTGACGACCTTGTCGGTGTTGTCCTTTTCGCTGGTCAGCAGTGCGGCCATGAATTCGGCGGGATAGTGGGTCTTGAGCCACGCCGTCTGGTAGGTGACCATCGCGTAGGCGGCCGAGTGGGATTTGTTGAAGCCGTAACCGGCGAACTTCTCGATCAGGTCGAAGAGTTCGGCGGCTTTGTCGTAGTCGAGCCCCTGCGCCTTCGCTCCCTCGGCGAATTCGGCCTTGTACTTCTGCATCAGGTCGAACTTCTTCTTTCCCATCGCCCGGCGGACGATGTCCGCCTTGCCCAGGCTGAATCCTCCGATCGTCTGGACGATCTGCATGACCTGCTCCTGGTAGACGATGACGCCGTAGGTGGGTTTGAGGATCTCCTCCAACTGCGGGAACATGTAGGTGATCTCCTGCCTGCCGTGCTTCCGCTCGATGAAGTCGTCGAGCATCCCCGACTCCATCGGGCCCGGACGGTAGAGGGCGAGCACCGCGACGAGGTCCTCGAAATTGGTGGGCTTGAGCTTGGCGTTGAGCTGCTGCATCCCGCCCGATTCGATCTGGAACATGCCGACCGTCTCGCCGCTCTGGATCGTGTCGTAGACTTTCATATCGTCCATCGGCATGTTGTCGAGGTCGATCTCGATACCGTGGCGTTTCTTGACGAGTTTGACGGCGTTGTCGATGACGGTGAGGGTCTTGAGCCCCAGGAAGTCGAACTTGATCAGATCCACGTCTTCGAGGAAATTGAGCGAATACTGGGTCACCAGCGTCTCTTCGCCCGAGGGCTTGTAGAGCGGCGTCTTGTGCCAGAGCTCCTCGTTGGAGATGACGACACCGGCGGCGTGCATGCCGGCGTTTCGCTTGAGCCCCTCCAGAGCCAGGGCGAATTTCCAGACCCGGGCCGCCGTCGGGTTGCTCTCGACCAGTTCGCGGATCTTCGGCTCCTTGTGCCAGGCGCCGGGTTTGAACCCCTCTTCGCCCTCTTTGCCCTTGCCCATCAGGGTGATGCCCAGCTCGTCGGGAATCAGCTTGGCCATCTTGTCCGCTTCGGCGTAGCTGACACCCAGCACCCTCGCGACGTCCCGGATGACCCCTTTGGCCAGCAGCGAACCGAAAGTGATCACCTGGGCCACGTTGTAGCGACCGTATTTGTCGACGACGTAGTCGATGATCTCCCCCCGTCTGGCCTGGCAGAAGTCCATATCGATATCGGGCATGCTGACGCGCTCGGGGTTGAGAAAGCGCTCGAAGAGCAGGTCGTACTTCATCGGGTCGATGTTGGTGATCTTCAGGGCGTAGGCCACGAGGCTTCCCGCCGCCGATCCCCGGCCCGGCCCCACGGGAATCCCCCGCTCCTTCGCCTCCCGAACGAAATCCCATACGATCAGCATGTAGCCGGGAAACTTCATCTGGTTGATGATCTTCATTTCGGTCTCGAGCCGCTCCCTGTACTCTTCGTGACGGGAGGGGTCGACGAATTTCAGGCGCTCTTCCAGACCCTTCCGGCACTCGTGCATGAAGAGCGCCTCGTCGTTGGCGAAACTGTTTTCCGTCTCCGGCTCCGGCACCTCGAGCCCCACCTTCGCGGCGTACTCCCGGGCGAATTTGAAATTGGGAGGGGTGGGGTTGCCCAGATCGAGCTCCAGGTCGCATTTGTCGGCGATCTCCTGGGTGTTTTCCAGCGCTTCGGGAATGTCGGCGTAGAGTTCGGCCATCTCTTCGGGCGATTTGAGGTAGAACTCGTGGACCGAGTGGCGGAGCCGGTCGGGATCGTCGTAGAGTTTGTTCATCGCGATGCACATGAAGGCTTCGTGGGCTTCGGCATCGTCGGGATAGAGATAGTGGGTGTCGTTGGTGGCGACGATCTTGATCCCGGTCTCCAGACTCAGTCTGATCACCTGCTCGTCGATGGCGTGCTGGTCACCGATGCCGTGGCGCATCAGCTCCAGATAGAAGTCCTCTCCGAAGATTTCTCTGTACTCCAGGGCCACCTCTTTGGCCCGTTCGTACCCCTGGGCGCCGAACTTGACGTTGCGCTCGCTCAGATTCATGTGCCAGTTCACTTCCCCCTGCAGACAGGCCGAGGAGCAGACGAGTCCCTCGCTGTGTTCGCGCAGCAGCTTCTTGTTGATCCGCGGATAGTAGTAGAAGCCGTTGATATAGGCCTGGGAGCTCAGGTACATCAGGTTTTTGTAGCCGGTTTCGTTTTTGGCGTAGAGACAGAGATGGAAGCGCTGGCGGGTGCTCTTGTCCCCCAGATCGTCGCTGTTGTGGATGTAGGCTTCCATCCCGATGATCGGTTTGATCCCCTCTTTTTTCATCTGCTGATAGAAATCGATCGCCCCGAACATGTTGCCGTGGTCGGTGATCGCCACCGAATCCATCCCCAGCTCCTTGAGCCGGCCGGCCAGTTTCGAGATCTTGTTGGCGCCATCGAGAAGCGAGTATTCGGTGTGTAGATGCAAATGGGTAAATTTCGGTTTCATGGAGGCTCGTTTCCGTAAATAGTATCGATTTTTTAGTCTATCGAAGATGCCGTTAGATTTGGATAAATGATTCCCTGAAAAGTTGAGAATTTAAATCTTTTTCCAAAACGTCGATGTTAATCAATAATGCAAGCGGAAGAAAGGGATCATTATGTTCGATTTAGTCTTGTTCGGTACGATCGGCCTGCTTCTTTTGATACTGATAGGTTTTCTGGTCATCGTTATCCGTGACCACATGAAAAGCAAATCCTTCGAGCTCTACGTGCATCAGAGCCAGACGGAACTGAAGAAAGAGGCGAACCGTTCGACGGAAGAGAAGAAGAGAAAAGAACGCAAAATTCCTCCCAGACGCAAAACGGCTCCTCCATCAAAACCGGCCAACAGGGTCCCCACGGAAGAGCCCGCCATCGCGAAAGAGACCGTACCGGCCACGGAAGAAAAAAGAGTGGAAAAGGCCAAAAGCGGCGAAGAGTCTGCCGTATCCGAAGAAAAGCCCACACTCTACCGACTCCATCCCGAACCCAAAGAAGAGGTATCGGCCGCCCAGAAGGAAGCGGAGGCGATCCTGCAGAAAGACTACGGCGTCTTCTCCCACCAGCGTCTCGTGGAGGGGATGGGTCTCTCCCCCGAAGAGGCGGACGAATTCGTCGTGGAACTTATCCATCAGCTCGAAAACGCGATCAACGATCTCGACCACGCCATCGAAGAGAGAAACTTCACCGAGGTGGAGCACATTACCCACGGACTCAAAGGGGCCGCTCTCAATATCGGCGAAGGGGGCGTCGCCCAGCTTCTGACCGAATACAACACCTACATGAAAGAGGGAACGGAACTGCCCGTCATCGAGGCGTACCAGACCCATCTCAAACGAACCGTAAGTGATTTGAAGGTAGAATATTCCCAAGTCGCCTGAAAGGTTTGGGAATATGGAAAAATTCAAGAACATCGTCCTTGTCGGCTTCATGGGAGTCGGCAAAGGTGCCCTAGCCCGCGAACTCGTCCGCCGCGACCCCTCCCTCTACGCGCTCGACACGGACGACATGATCGAAAGTCTCACCAACACGCGCATCAAAAAGATTTTCGCCACGGCCGGTGAAGCGGCGTTCCGCGCCCTGGAGCAGAAGACCGCCGACTGGCTCGCCGAAAACGTCACAAACGCCGTGATCTCCACGGGTGGCGGTTTCTACAAAGTCAAAAACATCAGCGCCATCGGCACCGTCGTCTACCTCAAAGCCGATTTCGACTGGATCCTCGCCAGAATCCTGGGCGCCCCCAACGCGAAAAAGAAATTGAAAAAAAGACCCCTTTTCCAGGATGTCGAAAAGGCGAAAAAACTCTTCGAAGAGCGCTTCGAAGCCTACGAAAAGATAGCCGACATCGTACTGGACGTGACCGAAACGGATACCGAAGAGACTGCGAAAAAGCTTTTGGAGAAGTTGAAGAGAGGAAACTGAGACCGGGCGGTATGGAAAAAGCGTAAGGCATATTCCGCTTTCCGGTTGCAGTGGGCGGGCGAAGCATGCCCGCCTCGACTCAGCAGTAGTCGGCGAGAAGTCCTTCGCGAAGAGACTGATAGGTCTCCTCACCCACCAGTTTGCGTACGATGGCCAGACCGAAGCAGATCGCCGTGCCCGGCCCGCGGGATGTCATGACGTTGCCGTCGATGACCACTTTCTCCTTGTCGGTATACCCTTCGAGGTTGCCGATCTGCTCCTCCACGCTCGGGTAGCAGGTATAGTGCTCGGGAAGCACACCGGCCGTCTTGAGGGCGAAGGGTGCGGCACAGATGGCTCCGACGATCTTCTGCTTCTCGTTCATCTCCTTGAGCAGGCTCTGGACCGTCGGGTTTTCGGCCAGGGCGTGGGTACCGTCCCAGCCGCCCGGCAGCACGACCATGTCGAGTTCGTCCGCCACGACATATTTGATGTCGGTATCGGCCTTGATCGTTATGCCGTTGGCGCCCGTCACCAGCTCCTCGTTGACACCGGCCACGACGACTTCGATACCGCCGCGCCGCATGACATCGATCAGACTGACCGCTTCGATCTCCTCGAACCCTTTTGCCAACGGAACACAAACTTTCGCCATTTCACACCTCCTCTTT
>NZ_JAOZOZ010000136.1 GCF_029933015.1 Hydrogenimonas sp.
AGCAGTAAAGAGAGTTTTTTCATCGAAGTCCTACAGTATCCATCGTGACGCTACGGCGACCATCGCACTTTCGCTCCTTAGAACCAGAGGTGTATCCAATCCATATATCGTCCGATTTTCGAAAAGTTTTCTCTCCGCATCGCTGAATCCGCCCTCGCATCCGACGAGAAGAGAAACGCCCTCCCTTTCACAGGGCAAAGGACGCCCTCCGAAATCGAGAATCGCGCTTTTTGGATACTCCTTTAAAAATCCTGCGGCCGAATCGACAATCTCCAGTTCCATCATCCTGCTGCGGCCGCACTGCTGGGAGGAGTTGATCAAAATCCGCTTCAAACGTTCGAAATCGATTCTGAAGCTCTTCTGACTCCTGTCGCAGTAGACGAAAGAGATCTTCTCCACCCCCAGTTCGTTGAGTGCGGGCAGGGTTTTTTCGACCGTTTTGGGGTCGACGACGCACCAGCCCAGATGCAGCGGGGTTTCGGGCATGACGACCCGCTCCTCCTTCTCCAGAAAAGTCAGTTCCGCTTCGCGGCGGCCTACACGGTCGATACGGTAGAAGTAGAGGTAGTCGTTGAGCAGATTCCGCAGAGCGATGCGCTCGCCTTCTCTGTGGCGGCGAACCTTGAAGATGTAGCGGTAGGCTTCACCCTCGATCGTGATGTCGGGCAGACCCGCGTCGGGGTGGTAGAGAAATTGCATCGGATCTCCTTTCTCAAAGCTGCGGCGCCAGTCCCCCGATCATCAGCAGCCAGGCGGCCTGGTAGAGATAGTAGCGCAGCGCCTTTTTCCTCACTTCGGCGAAGCATTCGTTTCCGGGCCGCGCATCCTTGACGAGATAGTGGCGGCGCAGCTCCAGCGACGAGAGGGCGACCGCCGCGACGATCATCAAGACGATCTTCACCGTAAAATCCAGATGCATGAAGGCCATGATCGTAGCCCCGGTGAAGGCGATCATGCTCATCAGCGTCGTCCACGCGATCGCCTGGATGCGAAGATATTTTTTCAGTTTGCGATCGTCGCTCTGCTTCAGAATGACAAGGATATTCAAAAAGACCAGCAGCGCCAGTCCGACGACGGGCCATATATGCAGTTGCAGCATCGTTTGTTCCATAGATTCCATAAGGGCGATTGTACTATAATCACTTGAAAAACGACCTTTTGGAGAGCAGATGGTAACGATCGAAGAGGCGCTCGGGCGCATCCATGAAAACGTAAAGGCGGTCAAAACGGAGATTCTGCCCCTCGAGGAGGCGATCGGGCGCGTCTGCGCCGAACATCTCCACGCCAGATTCGACCTGCCGAGGTTCGACAACTCGGCGATGGACGGCTACGCCGTCACGATGGCCGATGCCGGGGGACTCATCACGTCACAGCCGACGATCTTCGCAGGGGATCGAAGCGATGCGAAAGTGACCAAAGGCCGCGGCGTGCGAATCATGACGGGCGCGGTGATGCCGGAAGGGGCCGAAGCCGTCATTCCCGTCGAAAACACCGAGGAGACGCCGGAAGGCATCCGCCTGCCCGACACGATCAAAAGAGGGGCCAACATCAGGAAACGGGGCGAAGATGTCGCCAAAGGCGACCGTATCGTCGAAATGGGCGACACGATCACCGCCTACACGACAAGTCTGCTGGCGAGCCAGGGCATCACCCATCTTCGGGTCTTTCAAAAGCCCCGTGTCACCGTCTTCGCCACGGGCCACGAACTGCGCATGCACTACGAGCCGATCGAATCCCACCAGATCTACAACTCAAACGCCCCGATGTTTATCGCCCGTGCCGCCGAACTGGGATGCGAAACCACATTCACCGGCGCCACCGCCGACACGATGGCTTCGATCGAGGCACAGATCGCCGCGGCTCTCGACTCCGATCTCATCGTCACGAGCGGCGGCGTCAGCGTGGGTGACGCCGACTTCACCCTCGACGCTTTCGCGAACCTGGGTATGGAACGGCTCTTTCACAAAGTCGAGATCAAACCCGGCAAACCGACCACCGTCGGACGTATCGGAAAGACCTGGATCGTCAACCTTCCGGGCAACCCTACCGCGGCCGCCGTCAACTTCGAACTCTTCGCCCGCTCCATCATCTACCGGCTGGAGGGGTCCAACACGCCCTATCTCTCGACGGTCACCGCGATCAATGCGTCCGATTACAGACTCAAGCCGGGTCGTGCGACGGTATTGCTGGGAAAATATGACGGAGAAAAATTCGAAATTTTAAAAAAGCAGGGGCCGGGCATGGTCCGTCCCCTCAAAGAGGCGGACGGCATGATCGTCACCATGCCCGGTATCGACCGGCTGGCGGAGAACCGACCGGTCAAAATGATCCCGCTCAAATGGGATCTAAGAGCCAAAGAGGCTCCCGACATTTTTACATCTTAGAGATGTGATCGGCGAGTGCCTCGATCTGCTCGGCGCTCAGGTCTTTGACCTGACCGACCATGAGCGCTTTCATAGCCCCGCCGTAGGAGCCGTCCTGATACCCTTTGATCTTCTTGACGAGATCCTCTTTCGACTGACCGGCGATGATATTGCTCTTGCCGAGCGCATGTTTTTCACCCTTCATACCGTGACAGCCCGCACACTTGGTATAGAGTGACGTCACGTCGATCTGCGCTTTGGCTTCTTCGACTTTCGCCTCGACGCTCTCTTTCGCTTCCGCTTCGCCCTTGGCGACACTCTCGGTCACTTTCTCGACCTGCTTCTGTGCCTCTTCTTTCGCGGCGGCTGCGACCTCTTCCGCCGCTGCGGGGGCTGCCGCCTCGGCCGGCTTCTCTTCCGCCGCCGGAGTTTCGGCCTTTTTCTCTTCGGTCTTGGCCGCCGCGGTCTCTTCCGCTTTCTGTGCCGCCGGTTTTACGGCGCTTTCGGTTTTGGCGGCAGGCGCCGCAGCCTCATGTGCCGTCGATTCGCTCTTCTTGTCGCCGCATCCGCTCATCAGAACAAGCGCGGCAACCGCCAGTGACAATGCTGTCTTTTTCATACTACTCTCCTTGAAAATGTTTGTTGGCATCTTAATCCTCACTTGCTTAAAAAGCACTTCACGTTCAATCTCGTTAAACAATGTCAGGATTGACAAATGTTTTTCCGGCCAACAACTCGTCGAACATCCGTGGATTGGCCCACTCCTCTTTGACCCTCTCCGAGAACTCTATCCTATCGAGTTCGATGGGACCCATCGTGGAGTCGTAGACATCCTCTCTCACGGCTTTCGCGTAGCCCGTTTCGGTCTCGTGGACGATGACACTCTCTATACGCACGTCCCCCTCGCCGTTGACCATCTTCGTCTGCTGCAGCATACGGTCGGCCACCAGAAAGAAGATGCGGGCGAACTGTTCGACGGAAGGGTTCAGGGGCAGTTCCACCCACCGCTCGCTCCACTTTTTCATGTCGGCGATGTAGGCGGGATCGTCTTCGCTCCAGAGGGTGATGGCGTGGTCGAACGCGTCGATGAAATCGCCGATCATCCTCTTCGCCAGTCCGAAATCGTAGATCATCTGCCCCCGATCGAGGGTCGAGGCCGTGAAAAAGATCTCCGCTTTGTAGGAGTGTCCGTGAATACTCCGGCTGCATCGGCGGGTGGAGCACCCCCGGACGATGTGGGCGTTTTCGAATTTGTAGAGTTTTCGTATCGTCATGGTCTCTCCGTTATCGTTTCTCTTCGTCGTTCCAGAGCCGTATGTGCAGACGGTCGCCGTAGCGGTAACCGTGTTTCATGCAAAAAAGCGCCACCGGTTCGGCGTTTTTTCTCAGGGTCTGCAGCGTCTCGCCAAGAGGCATACAGAAGACTTCGTTGTCGTAACCGCCGCGGATTTTTTCGATCTCTTCGTGCGCGCTCCCTTCGACCAGCTCCCGGTCCAGGGTAAATTTGAAAAAGGAGTCCCTTCCCTCTTTCGCAAGACGCGCGACCGCATCCGGGACCACCCTTCTTTTCTCCGGTTCTTTGCTGTTTGAGAGCTTCACCGCCATCGCGAAGGTGACCCCGCGATAGGCTGCAAATCTGGAAAAATCGGGGGCCAGGGTGGCGTTGGTCTCGACCGTCACCACAAACCCCTCCCGCACGAGCCACCCGACAAGCCCGTAAAAGGCGGGATGGGCGTGATAGAGCATCGGCTCCCCTCCCGTGAGTACCACATGGGGCCGGTACCCGAGAGGCTCGAGGTAGTGCCGTACGACGGTGACCAGATCCGTCGCCCGCTCGCAAGGCTGCCAACTCTTTCCGAATCGCTTCCTGTCGACCGCACGAAGTGTATCGCACCCTTCGATCGTTTCACCCTCTATCTCGTAACTCCCGAAACCCGGGCACTTGAGATTACATCCGCCGAACCGCAGAAAGATCGAGGGAACCCCGCTGTAGCGCCCCTCGCCCTGGATCGAGAA
>NZ_JAOZOZ010000033.1 GCF_029933015.1 Hydrogenimonas sp.
AAGACGTCTTCTCTATCTCCGGACGTGGTACGGTCGTTACAGGACGTATCGAGCGCGGTAAAGTCTGCGTCGGCGACGAGATCGAGATCGTCGGTATCCGCGACACTCAGAAGACAACCGTTACAGGTGTCGAGATGTTCCGCAAAGAGATGGAGTGCGGTGAAGCCGGCGACAACTGTGGTGTTCTGCTCCGCGGTACGAAAAAAGAGGATGTCGAGCGCGGTATGGTTCTTTGTAAGCCCGGCTCCATCACGCCTCATACGAAATTCGAAGCGGAAATCTACGTTCTTACAAAAGAGGAAGGCGGACGCCACACTCCGTTCTTCAACGGATACCGCCCGCAGTTCTACGTACGTACGACTGACGTAACCGGCGCCATCACTCTTCCTGAGGGAACTGAAATGGTTATGCCTGGCGACAACGTGAAAATCACTGCAGAGCTCATCGCTCCGATCGCACTCGAAGAGGGTACACGCTTCGCGATCCGCGAAGGCGGACGTACTGTCGGTGCAGGTGTTGTTTCCAAGATCCTTGCATAATGAACCCATGAAGGCACCCTCCAACGGGCGCCTTCAACCCGAAGGATAAAACCAATGAGAATCAATATAGGACTGAAATGCAGCGAGTGTGGTGAGATCAACTACACGACGTCGAAAAATACGAAAACTCATACCGAAAAGTTTGAGACGAAAAAATATTGTCCGCGCTGCAACAAACACACACTTCACAAAGAAGTAAAACTCAAAAGCTAAACCCTTCAACGGGTTTCGCTTTTTTTACAGGGCAGTAGCTCCAATGGTAGAGCAACGGTCTCCAAAACCGTAGGTTGTGGGTTCGAGTCCCTCCTGCCCTGCCACCTTAAGGAAATGAAATCATGGAAAAATTGATTACCTATGTCAACCATGCTAAAATCGAACTATCCAAAGTAATTTTTCCAACAAAACTGCAGGTTCGTCAGGCGTTTTTCGCCGTTTTCGTCGTCGTGACGGTCGTCTCACTCTTTCTGGCACTGATCGACGTGATCATGTCCGCATCGCTTTCGGCGCTGATCTAAAGGGGTCGTGATGGCAGCGAAATGGTATGCGATCCAGACTTACGCAGGAAGTGAAAGAAGCGTCAAAAACGCGATCGAGACGATGGCCGAGCAGCTGGGGCTCCAGGACAAGATCGAAGAGATTGTCGTACCCACTGAAGACGTCATCGAAGTGAAAAACGGCAAAAAGAAGATCACCGAGAGATCACTCTATCCGGGATACGTCTTCGCGAAGATGGATCTGGATACCGATCTTTGGCACAAGATCCAGTCGCTTCCGAAAGTCTCACGTTTCATCGGCGAGCAGAAGAAACCGACGCCGCTGAGCGAAAAGGATGTCCAGAACATCCTCGACAAGGTCCAGAACCGGGCGGCTCCGAAACCGAAAATCTCTTTCGAGCCCGGCGAGATGGTACGGATCATCGACGGTCCGTTCGCCAACTTCACCGGTATGGTGGAGGAGTACGACCTCGAACACGGCAAACTGAAGCTCAACGTATCGATCTTCGGTCGAAGCACACCTGTGGAGATTCTTTACTCCCAGGTCGAAAAAATCATATAAATCAAACTCAATAGAAGGGAAACGCAATGGCAAAAAAAGTTGTTGACGAATTCAAATTGCAAATTCCTGCCGGGAAGGCGAATCCGTCTCCTCCGGTAGGTCCTGCGCTGGGTCAGCGTGGTGTGAACATCATGGAGTTCTGTAAGGCATTCAACGAGAAGACAAAAGATATGATGGGGTACAACATTCCCGTCGTCATCACCGTCTACTCCGACCGCAGCTTCACATTCATCACCAAGAAGCCTCCGGTCACCGACCTGATCAAAAAAGAGATCGGTCTGCAGAAAGGGAGTGACAACCCCCTGAAAAACAAGGTGGGTAAAATCACCCGAGAGCAGATCATGAACATCGTCAAGACGAAAATGGATGACCTGAACGCACACGACGAAGAGGCGGCCGCCAAGATTATCGAGGGAAGCTGCCGAAGTATGGGTGTCGAGGTCGTCGACTAAAAGATCTTCACCGCCAGATCCAAAAGATGCGGTAGCAAAAAATAAATTTGCGGAGTAAACAGATGTCCAAAAAACTTTCCAAACGGGTACAGAAGCTGCTCGAAAAAATCGATACGAACAAAACCTACTCAGTAGAAGAGGCGACAAAACTCGTCAAGGATCTTCAATCGGCCAAATTCGATGAAACCGTCGAGTTGGCCCTTCGCCTCAACGTCGACCCGCGACACGCCGATCAGATGGTACGTGGTGCAGTCGTCCTCCCCCACGGTACCGGAAAAAACGTCCGTGTCGCCGTTTTTGCCAAGGGTGCGAAAGCCGACGAAGCGAAAGAGGCCGGAGCCGATATCGTCGGTGCCGAAGATCTTGTCGAAGCGATTCAAAACGGTAACATCGATTTCGATATTGTCATTGCGACTCCCGATATGATGGGTCAGGTCGGTAAAATCGGCCGTATCCTCGGCCCCAAAGGCCTGATGCCGAACCCCAAAACCGGTACCGTCACGATGGATGTGGCCCAGGCCGTCAAGAACGCCAAGGGCGGTCAGGTCAACTTCCGTGTCGACAAAAAAGGTAACATCCATGCAGGTATCGGCAAAGCGAGTTTCGACGCAGAAAAACTCGCCGACAACCTCAGAGCTTTCGTCGCTGCGATCAACAAACAGAAGCCTGCGGCGGCCAAAGGGCGCTATATCCAAAACGCAGCCCTCTCGCTCACGATGAGCCCCTCCATCAAGCTCGACACCAACGAACTTATGGAGATCAAATAAGCGCAAAAGCGCTTTATCTTAGACTGGAGATAGTTAGGGGCGAAAGCTTAATCGGCACTGTGTGCCGCCCTTCTTGAAGTCTCGGTCGGAAAGGAGGAAACATGACCCGAAGCGAAAAAGAACAGCTGGTCGCGGAGCTCACCGACGCTTTCGGACAAGCCAACTGTATCGTCATCGTCGATTTCAAAGGGATGACGGTCAAAGAGATGGAAGGCTTCCGAAAAATCGGTTACGAAGCCGGACTGGGTGCGCGTGTCATCAAGAACACGCTTGCGAGCCTCGCATTCAAAAACGCGGGTATCGAAGGTGTCGAACTCGTCGATACCAACATGGCTGTCTGGGGTGAAGATCCGATCGCAACCGCCAAAGCTGTCGCGAAGTACGCCAAAGAGAACGACAAGTTCGTCATCAAAGGCGGCGTCATCGACAAACAGCCGGTGGATGCTGCGAAGATCGAAGAGTACAGCAAACTGGCGAGCAAAGAAGAGCTCCTCGGTATGCTTCTGTCCGTCTGGACGGCTCCGTTGCGCAACCTGGCGGCCGGTCTCGACAACCTGGCGAAGAAAAAAGAAGAAGAGGCTGCCTGAGCGCAGCGTAGAAAAAGTGGCTTAAAGCCAAAAAATATCTATCTAGGAGATAAAGATGGCAATTACTAAAGAAGAATTGTTCGAATATATTGAAGGTCTGTCTGTTCTCGAGCTCAACGAGCTCGTCAAAGAGTTCGAAGAGCGCTTCGGCGTCTCCGCGACTCCGATGGTCGTAGCCGGTGCCGCCGGTGGCGAAGCCGGTGGTGCAGCGGAAGAGAAAACTGAATTCGACGTCGTTCTGACAAGCCCGGGTGCGAAAAAGATCAACGTCATCAAAGTGGTCCGCGAAGTTACGGGTCTGGGACTCAAAGAGGCGAAAGAGGCTGTCGACAACGCTCCGACAACCATCAAAGAGGCTGTCAGCAAAGACGAAGCCGAAGAGCTCAAGAAGAAATTCGAAGAAGCTGGCGCGACTGTCGAAATTAAATAACAAATTAAAACATTTTTCTAAAGGGAAGATTCAATCTTCCCTTTATCCGTTTTACACTACACTATTAGCTTTACGCTTACCTATCGTACCGATCCGAGGTACTTCCTATGCAACACACTACTGAATGAGGTCTTAGCCCATGCTTAACAATCTTAAATCAGGAAACCGCTTACGTGTTGATTTTGCAAAGACTCCCCAGGAAATCGATGTTCCCAATCTCTTGCAACTTCAACAGAGCAGTTACGACAACTTTTTGATGATCGATGCCAAAGATCGCTCCCAAAGCGGAATTGAACATGTTTTCCGATCTATCTTCCCGATCCATGACCCTCAGAACCGACTGACCCTCGATTATGTAGGCAGTGAAATCACCAAGCCGAAATATACGGTCAGAGAGTGTATGGAACGCGGACTCACGTATGCCGTGTCGCTGAAGATGAAAGTCAGACTGACACTGTGGGAACGCAACGACAAGACAGGTGAGAAAACCGGTGTCAAAGATATCAAAGAACAGGCAATCTTCGTTCGAGATATTCCGCTGATGACCGATCGGACCTCCTTCATCATCAATGGTGTCGAACGCGTGGTCGTCAACCAGCTCCACCGGAGCCCCGGTGTCATCTTCAAAGAGGAAGAGGCGGCTACGGGAACCAACAAACTGCTCTATACGGCGCAGATCATTCCTGATCGCGGTTCGTGGCTCTACTTCGAATACGATGCGAAGGACATTCTCTATGTCCGTATCAACAAACGCAGAAAGATACCCGTCACGATTCTTTTCAGAGCACTCGGCTATACGAAGCAGGATATCCTCAAGCTCTTCTATCCTCTGATGAATATCCGTGTCAAGAACAACAAGTTCCTGATGCCTTTCAAACCGGAGAATTTCGCGGGACGTCTGGAGTACGACGTCAAGGACGAAGACGGCAACCTGATCATCGCAGCCGGCAAGCGCCTTTCGGCAAAACGTGCCAAAAAGCTGGTAGAAGACGGCCTCGAGTGGGTCGAATATCCTGTCGATGTCCTGATCGAGCGCCACCTGGCGGAGCCGATCATCGACCAGGAGAGCGGTGAAGTGCTGCTCGATACGTTGACGCAGCTTGATGAGAACAAGCTCAAGAAGATCCTCGAAAGCGGTGTCAAGGAGTTCGTCATCGCCGACGACCTGGCCGCCGGCGTGGACCAGTCGGTCATCAACGCCTTCCATGCCGATCAGGAGAGCCTGAAGCTTCTGCGTCAGACCGAAGGCATCGAGGACGAGAACGACCTCTCCGCCATCCGTATCTACAAGGTGATGAGACCCGGGGAGCCGGTCACCAAAGATGCGGCGAAAGCTTTCGTCAAGCAGCTCTTCTTCGATCCCGAGCGCTACGACCTCACCCGTGTCGGACGTATGAAGATGAACCACAAACTCGGTGTCGAAGTACCCGAGTACGTCACCGTCATGACCGACGAGGATATCATCAAGACGGTCCAGTACCTGATCCGTGTCAAGAACGGACGCGGCCATATCGACGACCGCGACCACCTGGGCAACCGTCGTATCCGTGCCATCGGCGAGCTTCTGGGGAACGAACTGCAGACGGGTCTGATCAAGATGCAGAAGGCGATCCGTGACAAGATGAGCACGATGAGCGGCAACCTGGACGAGCTGATGCCCCACGATCTGATCAACTCCAAGATGATCACCAACACGATTCTGGAGTTCTTCACCAGCGGACAGCTCAGCCAGTTCATGGACCAGACCAACCCGCTTTCGGAAGTGACCCACAAACGTCGTCTTTCGGCACTTGGAGAGGGCGGTCTCGTCAAAGAGCGCGCCGGCTTCGAAGTGCGGGACGTCCACCCCACCCACTACGGCCGTATCTGTCCCATCGAGACGCCGGAAGGTCAGAACATCGGTCTGATCAACACGTTGGCCTCCTACGCGAAGGTCAACGATCTGGGCTTCATCGAGTCGCCCTACAAAAAGGTCGTAGACGGCAAAGTGACAAACGACGTCGTCTACATGACGGCGACCCAGGAGGAGGGCCTGACGATCGCGCCGGCCAGTACGAAGCTCGATGAAGAGGGACATATCGTCGAGGATCTGATCGAAGCGCGCCGGGACGGAGAGATCATTCTGGTCGACCGCAGCGAGATCGACTACATCGACCTGAGTCCGTTGATGGTCGTCGGTGTGGCGGCGAGCCTGATTCCGTTCCTCGAGCACGACGACGCCAACCGGGCCCTGATGGGATCGAACATGCAGCGGCAGGGTGTACCGCTTCTCATTTCCGACGCGCCGATCGTGGGCACGGGTGTCGAGAAACTGATCGCCCGCGACGCCTGGGTCAGCATCAAGGCCAGACGCGCCGGTATCGTCGAGAAGATCGACTCCAAAAACATCTATATCATGGGCGAGGACGAAGAGGGCGCCTTCATCGACCACTACAGCCTGCAGAAGAACATGCGGACCAACCAGAACACCACCTTCACCCAGCGCCCCATCGTCAAGAAGGGCGACAGGGTCGAAGCGGGTCAGGTCATCGCCGACGGTCCGAACATGGATCAGGGCGAGCTGGCCATCGGAAAGAACATCATGGTCGCTTTCATGCCCTGGAACGGCTACAACTTCGAGGACGCGATCGTCGTCAGCGAAAAGCTGATCCGTGAAGACACCTTCACCTCGGTCCATATCTACGAAAAAGAGGTGGAAGCCAGAGAGCTCAAGCACGGTGTCGAAGAGATCACACGTGACATTCCCAACGTCCGGGAAGAGGATCTGGGGCATCTGGACGAGAGCGGTATCGTCAAGATCGGTACCTACATCAAGCCGGGCATGATCATGGTCGGAAAGGTCTCTCCCAAAGGTGAGGTCAAACCGACTCCCGAAGAGCGCCTGCTGCGCGCGATCTTCGGTGAAAAGGCGGGCCACGTGGTCAACAAATCCCTCTACTGCCCGCCGTCGATGGAGGGTGTCGTCGTCGACGTCAAGATCTTCACGAAGAAAGGGTACGAAAAGGACCAGCGAGCCATCCGCGCCTACGAAGAGGAGAAGGCCGAACTCGACCGCGAACACCACGACAAACTGCTGATGCTCGACCGGGAGGAGATGCTGCGCATCCACTCGCTGCTGGGCAACGCGACCCTCGAGAGCGATGTCGAGATCAACGGCAAGACTTTCAAGGCGGGTGAGAAGATCGGCAAAGAGGAGCTCGAAAACGTCAACCGTTTCGCCCTCAGCGCCATCGCCAAACACTTTCCGGAGGAGATCCAGCACAAATACGAATCTCTGAAAAACTATTTCCAAAGAGAGAAACGCAAACTCCGTGAAGAGCACGAAGAGAAACTGAACATTCTCGAAAAAGACGACATTCTGCCCAACGGCGTCACGAAACTGGTCAAAGTCTACATCGCCACCAAGCGCAAGCTCAAAGTCGGCGACAAGATGGCGGGGCGCCACGGTAACAAGGGTATCGTCTCCAACATCGTTCCCGAGATGGATATGCCCTATCTCGAGGACGGTACGCCGGTCGAGATCATCCTCAACCCCCTGGGGGTTCCCTCGCGTATGAACATCGGACAGATTCTGGAGGTCCACCTGGGTCTGGTGGGCAAGCGTCTGGGAGAGCAGATCCAGGCGATCTTCGACGAGAAGAAAGAGGATTTCGTCAAGGAACTCCGCACCAAAATGGAAGAGATCGCCGACGTGGCGAAACTGATGAACGCCAAAGAGATGCTGGCGAGCATGAGCGACGAAGAGCTGATCAAATATGCCCGCGACTGGAGCAAAGGTGTCCGCTTCGCGACACCGGTCTTCGAGAGTGTCAACGCAGAAGAGTTCGCGAAACTCTTCGAAATGGCGAAGATCGACTCGGATGGCAAATGCGTCCTCTACGACGGCAAAACCGGCGAGCGGATGAAAGAGCGTGTCAACGTAGGCTACATGTACATGCTCAAACTCCACCACCTGGTCGACGAGAAGATGCACGCCCGATCCACCGGCCCCTACAGTCTGGTCACCCAGCAGCCTGTCGGCGGTAAGGCGCTCTTCGGAGGCCAGCGCTTCGGTGAGATGGAGGTCTGGGCACTGGAGGCCTACGGTGCCGCCAACGTACTCAAAGAGATGCTGACGATCAAATCGGACGACGTCGACGGACGTGTACGTGCCTACAAGGCGATCACCCGCGGCGAAAACGTGCCGCCTGCGGGCATCCCCGAAACGCTGTTCGTTCTTGCGAAAGAACTTCAGTCCCTTGCACTTGATGTAGAGCTTTTAGATGAGGAAGAAGAGAATGAAGAAACTGATACCCATTGAAGTAACGGAAGAGAATCGCCCCAAAGATATCAAGGCGATTCAGCTCAGACTGGCGAGCCCCGAAAAGATCCTCTCCTGGAGCTTCGGTGAAGTCAAAAAGCCCGAGACGATCAACTATCGTACGCTCAAACCCGAGCGGGACGGACTCTTCTGCGCGAAGATCTTCGGCCCGGTCCGCGACTACGAGTGTCTCTGCGGCAAATACAAGAAGATGCGCTACAAAGGCGTCGTCTGTGAAAAGTGTGGTGTCGAAGTCACGAGCTCCAAGGTACGCCGCTACCGCATGGGACACATCGACCTGGTCACCCCGGTGGCGCATATCTGGTACGTCAACTCCCTGCCCAGCCGTATCGGTACGCTGCTGGGTGTCAAGATGAAAGACCTCGAGCGTGTACTCTACTACGAAGCCTACATCGTTGAAAATCCGGGCGAAGCGAGCTACGACAACGAAGGGAAAGCGCCGGTTCTGAAGTACGACATCCTCAACGAGGAGCAGTATCAGTCTCTCTATACCCGTTTCGTCGACAGCGGTTTCCATGCCGAAATGGGCGGCGAGGTGATCAAGCGGCTGCTGGCCGATCTGGACCTGGCGGAACTTTTCCACACCCTCAAGGAGGAGGTCGAGAAGACAGGAAGCGAAGCGAAGCGCAAGACGCTTGTCAAACGTCTCAAAGTGATCGAATCCTTCCTCAATTCCAACAACCGCCCCGAGTGGATGATGCTCGATGTCCTGCCGGTCCTTCCGCCCGATCTGCGCCCGCTGGTGGCGCTCGATGGCGGAAAGTTCGCCGTATCCGACGTCAACGACCTCTACCGCCGCGTCATCAACCGCAACCAGCGCCTCAAGCGCCTGATGGAGCTCGACGCGCCGGAGATCATCATCCGCAACGAAAAGCGGATGCTGCAGGAGGCGGTCGATGCCCTCTTCGACAACGGACGCCGAGGCAATGCCGTCAAGGGAGCCAACAAACGCCCCCTCAAGTCGCTCAGCGAAGTGATCAAGGGAAAACAGGGCCGTTTCCGTCAGAACCTTCTGGGTAAACGGGTCGACTTCTCCGGTCGTTCGGTCATCGTCGTGGGTCCGAACCTGCGGATGGATCAGTGCGGTCTGCCCAAGAATATGGCGCTGGAGCTCTTCAAGCCGCACCTGCTGGCCAAACTGGAGGAGAAGGGCTACGCCACGACGCTCAAAGCCGCCAAGAACATGATCGAGAAGCGGACCAACGAAGTGTGGGAGTGTCTGCAGGAGATCGTCGACGAGTATCCGGTGATGCTCAACCGTGCGCCGACGCTGCACAAACTCTCGATCCAGGCTTTCCACCCGGTTCTGATCGACGGCAAGGCGATCCAGCTCCATCCTCTCGTCTGTGCGGCCTTCAACGCCGACTTCGACGGTGACCAGATGGCGGTTCACGTACCGCTCAGCCAGGAGGCGATCGCCGAATGTAAGCTGCTGATGCTCAGCTCCATGAACATCCTGCTGCCCGCCAGCGGCAAGGCGATCACGGTACCGAGCCAGGATATGATTCTGGGTCTTTATTACCTCTCCCTCGAGCGCAAAGACGTCAAGGGCTCCAACAAGCTCTTCGCCAACGTCAAGGAGGTGTTGACGGCACTCGACGGCGAGCACCTGGATATCAACGCCCGGGTCCGTACGATGGTCGACGGCCGTGTCGTCTACACGACGGCGGGCCGCCTGATTCTCAAGTCGATCCTGCCCGATTTCGTTCCCGAGCATATGTGGAACAAGGTTCTGAAGAAGAAGGATATCGGCGCGCTGATCGACTACGTCTACAAATTCGGCGGTCTCGAAATCTCCGCCGAGTTCCTGGACAACCTCAAGGATCTCGGCTTCAAATACGCCACGATGGCGGGTATCTCGATTTCGGCCGACGATATCCGGATTCCGGACGAGAAATACAGACTGGTCGAAGAGGCCAAGAAGCGCGTCCGTGAAATCCAGCAGCAGTACAGCGCGGGACTTCTGACCGAGCAGGAGCGCTACAACAAGATCGTCGACGTCTGGACCGACACCAACAACGCCGTCGCCGAAGCGATGATGAAGCTGATCCGCGAAGACAAGGACGGCTTCAACTCGATCTTCATGATGGCCGACTCGGGTGCGCGGGGTTCTGCGGCACAGATCCGCCAGCTCGCCGGTATGCGGGGTCTGATGGCCAAACCGGACGGTTCGATCATCGAAACGCCGATCGTCTCGAACTTCAAGGAGGGGCTGAACGTTCTGGAGTACTTCATCTCCACCCACGGTGCCCGTAAGGGTCTCGCGGATACGGCTCTCAAGACGGCCAACGCCGGTTATCTGACCCGTAAACTGATCGACGTTTCCCAGAACGTCAAAGTCACGATGGACGACTGCGGCACCCACGAAGGGGTCGAAATCACCGATATCACGATCGGTTCGGAGATGATCGAACCCCTCGAAGACCGTGTCCATGGTCGCGTTCTGGCCGACGACGTGATCGACCCGATCTCCAACGAGATCCTTATCTCCGAAGGAACGCTGATCGACGACGAGAAGGCGCAGCTGATCAAGGATGCCGGCGTGCGCGCCGTCACGATCCGCACACCGATCACCTGTAAAGCGCCCAACGGCGTCTGTGCCAAATGCTACGGCCTCAACATGGGCGAGGGCAAGCTGGTCAAGGTAGGCGAGGCGATCGGTATCATCGCGGCCCAGTCGATCGGTGAGCCGGGTACCCAGCTGACGCTGCGTACCTTCCACATCGGTGGTACCGCATCGAGCGAAAAAGCCGAGCGTCAGGCTGTCGCGACCAAAGAGGGCTTTATCCGCTACTACAACCTCAAAACCTACACCAACAGCGAAGGCAAGCTGCTGGTGGCCAACCGCCGAAACGCCGGTATTCTGCTTGTCGAGCCGAAGATCAAGGCGCCTTTCGCGGGTGAGTTGACGGTCCAGACAGTGCACGAAGAGGTGATTTTGACCCTCAAAAACGGTGACGAGAAGATCCGATACGCTCTGCGCAAGTCCGATGTGGCCAAGCCCAACGAACTGGCGGGTGTCAGCGGAAAGATCGAAGGGAAGTTCTATCTCCCGTATACCAGTGGAACGAAAGTCGAAGAGCGCGATTCGATCGTCGAAGTGATCAAAGACGGCTGGAACGTGCCAAACCGTATCCCCTACGCGGCGGAACTGCGGGTCAAAGACGGCGCGCCGGTCACCCAGACGATCAAAGCGGGGGAGAACGGAACCCTGAAATACTTCCAGCTCAGGGGCGACTACCTCGAGCGTTACAAGGGCGTCAAAGAGGGCGACAAAATCGAGGAGAAAGGGCTCTTCGCCGTCGTCGCCGACAGCGAAGGCCGGGAAGCGAACCGCCACTATATCGCGCGCGGTTCCATCATCAAGGTAGGTGACGACGAGCAGGTCACGGCCGATACCGTCATCGCCGAACCTGCGGGAACCGAGCATACGATCATCGCCGAGTGGGACCCCTATACCGATCCGATCATCGCGGAAGCCAACGGCAAGGTGACTTTCGAGGACATCATTCCGGGTATCACAGCCAGCGAGCAGTTCGACGAGATCACCGGTCAGACACGTCTGGAGATCAACGAATACACCCCGCCGGGCTACAAACCTACTATCGTTCTGGCGACGGAGGAGGGTACGATCATCCGATATGCAATGGAGCCGAAGACGGCGATCTTCGTCCAGGACGGCCAGGATGTCCATATCGCCGACATCATCGCGAAGACCCCGAAAGCTGTCGCCAAATCCCGCGACATCACCGGGGGTCTTCCGCGTGTTTCCGAGCTCTTCGAAGCGCGCCGGCCCAAAGATCCGGCACTCATCGCCGAGATCGACGGTGTCGTCGCCTTCGGCAAGCCGCTGCGGGGCAAGGAACGAATCATCATCACCGGTGAAAACGGTCAGACCAGCGAGTATCTGGTCGATAAAAACCGCCAGATTCTCGTCCACAACGGCGAATTCGTCCATGCCGGCGAGAAACTGACCGACGGTACGGTCAGCAGCCACGACATCCTGAGAATTCTGGGAGAGAAGGCGCTGCACTACTACATGGTCAGCGAGATCCAGCAGGTCTACCGCCGACAGGGGGTCAACATCTCCGACAAGCACATCGAGATCATCTACTCCCAGATGCTGCGCCAGGTACGTATCGTCGACAGCGGCAACACGAAATTCATCGCGGGCGACCTGGTGAGCCGACGGCAGTTCGCCGAAGAGAACGAGAGGATCATGAAACTCGGCGGCGAGCCGGCCATAGCGGAACCGGTGCTGGTGGGTATCACCCGGGCGGCGGTCAGCTCCGACAGCTTCATTTCGGCGGCATCCTTCCAGGATACGACGAAAGTCCTGACGGAAGCGAGCATCTCGGCCAAGATCGATCCGCTGGAGGATCTGAAGGAAAACGTCATCATCGGTCGTCTCATTCCGGTCGGTACGGGTCTCTATCGACAGGAGAACGTCAAGATCTCCGTCGGGGAGGAGTGATCTTTTAGGATTCCTTCCTCCGGGCGGGATAGCGTTGCGGGTATCTGCTGTCGGAGTAGACGGCAAATACCCACATAAGATACAAAAAATTAAAAGTTACTTAATTTAAGTTAAATATAATATTTGTTTGGCTATTATTTGCCATCAATTTTGAGAAATCTATCTGCAAGAAAGGAATTTTGAGTGCCTACCATTAACCAATTGGTTCGAAAAGAACGCAAAAAGGTCATCAAAAAATCGAAGTCTCCGGCACTGGTCAAGTGTCCGCAGCGACGCGGCGTCTGTACGCGCGTCTACACCACGACACCGAAAAAACCGAACTCGGCGCTTCGTAAAGTCGCGAAAGTCCGCCTCACCAGCGGATTCGAAGTGATCAGCTACATCCCCGGCGAGGGACACAACCTGCAAGAGCACAGTATCGTACTCGTACGCGGAGGCCGTGTCAAAGACCTTCCGGGTGTCAAGTACCACATCGTCCGCGGTGCACTCGATACGGCAGGTGTCGCAAACCGCCGCGTATCACGCTCCAAATATGGTGCGAAGCGCCCCAAATAATTCAAGAATATAAGAGGAAAACAGAATGAGAAGACGACGAGCACCAGTTCGTGAAGTGATGCCTGACCCGATTTACAACAGTAAAGTGGTCACCAAGTTTATCAACGGGATCATGCTGGATGGGAAGAAATCCGTTGCTGAAACAGTAATGTACAGTGCTTTGAAGATCGCCGAGGAGAAGACCGGCAAAAAAGGGATCGAGATCTTCGACGAAGCGATCGAAAACGTCAAACCCTTGATGGAAGTCAAAAGCCGACGCGTCGGCGGCGCCACCTATCAGGTGCCGATCGAAGTCCGTCCGGTTCGCCAGCAGGCACTCGCGATCCGATGGATCATCGACGCGGCGCGCAAACGCAACGAGCGCACGATGGCGGCACGCCTCGCCAACGAGCTGATCGAAGCGAGCGAAAAACGCGGCGCGGCCTACAAGAAAAAAGAAGACACCTACAAAATGGCAGAGGCGAACAAAGCGTTCGCCCACTACCGATGGTAAGCGACTCAGACCTTTACTTGTCTACACGCTCCGGACGGGCTTTGCCCGTTTGGAGTTTTTTAAACTACGATTTGTTATAATCCCCCAAATTTTACCAACGTTAAAAGGAAAACCAGATGGCACGAAAAACCCCCATTGAACGTGTACGAAACATCGGTATCGCCGCCCACATCGATGCCGGTAAAACGACGACGACAGAGCGTATCCTCTACTATACCGGTCTGTCACACAAAATCGGCGAGGTCCATGACGGTGCCGCGACGATGGACTGGATGGAGCAGGAGCAGGAGCGCGGTATCACCATCACCTCCGCAGCGACGACATGTTTCTGGAAAAATCACCAGATCAACATCATCGACACCCCGGGCCACGTCGACTTCACGATCGAAGTCGAGCGCTCCATGCGTGTCCTCGACGGTGCCGTAGCGGTCTTCTGTGCCGTCGGCGGCGTTCAGCCCCAGTCTGAAACCGTATGGCGCCAGGCCAACAAATACGGCGTACCCCGCATGGCTTTCGTCAACAAGATGGACCGTGTCGGTGCGGACTTCTTCGAAGTCGAGCGCCAGATCAAAGAGCGTCTCAAGTCCAACGCCGTACCGATTCAGATTCCTATCGGTGCCGAAGACGACTTTAAGGGCGTCGTCGACCTGGTGACGATGAAAGCGATCATCTGGGAAGACGAAGGTTTCGGACAGAAATTCGAAGTGACCGACATTCCCGCCGATCTGGTCGAAAAAGCCGAAGAGTACCGCGAAAAGCTGATCGAAGCGGTCGCGGAGACCAGTGAAGATCTGATGGAGAAATACTTCGGCGGCGAAGAGCTGACCGAAGAGGAGATCAAGAAGGGTATCAAACAGGCGACACTCGACATGACGATGGTTCCGATGCTCTGCGGTACCGCCTTCAAAAACAAGGGTGTCCAGCCGATGCTCGACGCCGTCGTCGACTACCTGCCGGCTCCGACGGAAGTCAAGAACATCCACGGAGAAGACATGGAAGGCAATCCGGTGGAGATCAAGTCCACCGATGACGGCCCGTTCGCGGCACTGGCGTTCAAGATCATGACCGACCCCTTCGTCGGACAGCTCACCTTCATCCGCGTCTACCGCGGTATCGTGGAAGCGGGAAGCTACGTCTACAACTCGACCAAAGGCAAAAAAGAGCGCATCGGCCGTCTGCTGAAGATGCACTCCAACAAGCGTGAAGAGATCAAAGAGCTCTACGCCGGCGAGATCGGCGCCTGTGTCGGTCTGAAGTCGACACTGACGGGTGATACCCTGTGCGACGAAAAAGAGAAAGTGATCCTCGAGCGCATGGAGTTCCCCGATCCGGTCATCTCCGTCGCCGTCGAGCCGAAGACCAAAGCGGATCAGGAGAAGATGTCCATCGCCCTTCAGAAACTGGCCGAGGAAGATCCGAGCTTCCGCGTTCACACCGACGAGGAGAGCGGCCAGACCATCATCTCCGGTATGGGCGAGCTGCACCTGGAGATCATCGTCGACCGTATGATGCGCGAATTCAAGGTCGAAGCGGAAGTGGGACAGCCCCAGGTCGCCTACCGCGAAACGATCAAGAACCCGGTCGAGCAGGAGTACAAGTACGCCAAGCAGTCCGGCGGTCGCGGTCAGTACGGCCACGTCTTCCTGAAGCTCGAGCCGATGGAGCCGGGCAGCGGATACGAGTTCGTCGACGCGATCAAGGGCGGTGTCGTACCGCGCGAATACATCCCGGCCGTCGACAAAGGTGTGCAGGAAGCGATGCAAAACGGTGTCCTGGCCGGCTACCCCGTCGAAGACGTCAAGGTCACACTGTACGACGGTAGCTACCACGATGTCGACTCCAGCGAAATGGCCTTCAAACTGGCCGGCTCCATGTGTTTCAAAGAGGGTGCCAAAAAAGCCAACCCGATCATCCTCGAGCCGATCATGAAGGTCGAAGTCGAAGTCCCCGAAGAGTACATGGGTGACGTCATCGGCGACCTGAACCGACGCCGCGGACAGATCAACAGCATGGAAGACCGCCACGGCAACAAGATCGTCAACGCCTTCGTTCCTCTTGCAGAAATGTTCGGTTACTCGACCGATCTCCGCTCTGCAACACAGGGACGCGGCACCTACGCGATGGAGTTCGACCACTACGAAGAGGTTCCGAAAAACGTCGCCGACGAAATCATCAAAAAGCGTAACGGCTAATCGAAAAACCGGGGACTTCCCCGGTTTTT
>NZ_JAOZOZ010000137.1 GCF_029933015.1 Hydrogenimonas sp.
TCAAAAATCGAGTGTCAGTTTGCACGCGAGCGAGAGCTCGCACTCTTTTCCCTGCATTACATAGTAGAGTTCGTAGATATTCTCCATGATGTACTCCACATCCTCGAAGGCATCCCTGGTTCCGGCGAAAAGCACCTCGTCACCTATTTCGATGGGCAGAGACGGATCTGGCAGGAGCATCTCCTCCTCTCCCCTTCGTATATAGAGAATCAACAGAGGATTCTCCTTTCTCCAGTCGTCCCGTCTGCGATAGAGAACACTGTAGGGGATCTCCTCTCCCGTCTCCTTCATATGGCGTGTCAGGGCGTAGGCGTGGTCTTCGTCGATCACCGTCTCGAGCGTATCGGGGTTGTTGTTGATGTGCTCTTTCATCAGTTCCACCACCTTTTTGCCCCACGCTTCGCCGCGATAGGCCATCAGCCTTATGAAGCGGTCGGCCAGGGGACGCGCCAGCACGTTGTAGGTTTTGTTGACCATCAGGGTTTCGATCATGATGACCCTGTCGATCTTCGCCGCCTTGAAGACGACCGTGTCGGCGATATGGTTCTCCCTGGCGATCGTATAGATCTCCGGGTTGATCCGTTTGGCCGCCATGATGATGGAGAGGTTGAGCAGGTCGTCCTTGGTGGCGGCGATGATACAGGAGGCTTCCTGCACGTCGGCTTTGAGCAGGATCTTCTTGTCGTCGGCGTCTCCCACCATCACCTTTTCGCCACGTCGCGCCTTCGCCGCCTTTTCGGGACTCGCTTCGATGAAGACATAGTCGATGCCGGCGCGCCTGAGTCCCACCTCCAGAGCCGTTCCCATACGACCGTACCCGCAGACGATATATTTACCCTCTTTGGGGAGACGGTCCTTTTTTCTCAGCACCAGCGGATCGCCGTAGAGCCACTGCTCGATCATCAGCAGTGAGGGCGAGGTGAGCGAGAGATAGATCCGTTTCGCCACGATCTTGAAGGGGTTTTCGACCACGTCGGCGCCGATCGTCTTGAGGTTCTGGCCATATTCGTCCTGGGTCGCCTCGACGACGACCATGACGTGCCTGTTCATCAGCTTCGCCGAAAGGGCGACATGGAGGTTCATGACGTCGTCGTTGAAGAGCGAGACGACGGCGCGGCAGTTGGGCTTGTGGATGCCTGCGGTCTTGAAGACTTTCGGATCGCGGATATCCCCCGCCAGCGCCGGCACTTCGATACCGTAATCCTCCAGCGTCAGCTCCTTGATCTTCTCCTCGTTCTTCTCGATCACGACGCTGCGTATGCCGTCGCGGGCCAGACGGTCGATGATCTGCCGGGTCATCGAGTTGTAACCGACGAAAATGATGAAAGGCTCCTCCATCTTTCTGATCTTGCGCTGAAACTGCGCCAGGGCGATCTGGGCCGCGAGCACCTTGTCCTGAACCAGGGAGATGATCGAGCCGATGGCGTAAAACCAGCCGATGACGGTCAGATAGATGCAAAAGCTCACCCAGAGTCTCTGAGAGTAGGTGAAGTCGTAGGGAGATTCGCCGAATCCGATCGTGGTAGCCATATAGCTGACGAAATAGAAGGCATCGAAAAAGGAGAGATGGTAGGGGTTTCCGTTCTCGTCCACCCCCGGAATCATCACCATGCCGAGAATGGAGATCGCGAACGTGATCACCAGTACGAACATCGGCGTCCGCATCCGCTTGATGATCAGGAAGAGAGAGTTGTTGCCCAAAGGTCGTTACCTTTTGGATTTGAGAACGTCGCCGGTAAAGAGGACCACGGACGTGATGTTCGCCAGCAGCGCGCCGCCGGAGAAGGAGATGATCGCCGTGACGACCTCCATGTTCATGCCGATCACGTATTCACCCAGTGCCCAGATCGAAGCGGCGCCGATGAGCTGGATGTCGGCGACCAGACTGGTGGCCAGCAGCACGGCGCCCAGCTGGGTCTTGTCACCCAGTTTGTAGATCGTGGCGATCAGGTTGACGATGATGGCGGCGAAGAGTTCGTACCGGTTGTGCTGCTCCAGCACCGTCGGATCGCCGTAGAAGAAACCGAAGTTCATCGTCAGCGCAAGGATGATGAAAAAACCCGCGATAACCTTTTCGAGATTCATGAAGTTTCCTTTGGTCGGCAGATAATCTCTAATTGTAAACCGATACGGATTAAACCGTACTAAAATCATCATCCGGTATAATCGCGGAAAATTTTCGAACATGCGGAAGGATTGCTATGCGAATCGTCAGCGGAATGCGCCCCACGGGCAAACTCCATCTCGGACACTATCTCGGCGTACTCAAAAACTGGGTGGAACTGCAGAAAGAGAACGACTGCCACTTTTTCGTCGCCGACTGGCACGCCCTCTCGACCAGCTACGAAGACAAGCTCAATCTCAGAATGCTGGGACGCGAACTGGTCAAAGACTGGATCGCGGCGGGCATCGATCCGGAGAAGTCGACCCTTTTCGTCCAGAGTGCCGTCAAGGAGCACGCCGAGCTCTACGTGCTTTTGAACATGATCACCCCGCTGGGATGGCTGGAACGCAACCCGACCTACAAGGACCAGCTGGCGCAGATGCAGAACAAGGATATCCGCACGGCGGGATTTCTCACCTATCCGGTCCTGCAGGCCGCCGACATCATCCTCTACCAGGCCGATCTGGTGCCGATCGGGGAGGATCAGAAGCCGCACCTGGAGATCACCCGTGAAATCGTCAGGCGTTTCCACCATCTCTTCGATTGCGAAGTCTTCAAAGAGCCAAAGGAGATGCTGACCGAAACGTCGCGGCTGCCGGGTCTTGACGGCAGAAAGATGAGCAAGAGCTACAACAACGCCATCTTCCTCTCCGACACGCCCGAAGAGGTATGGCAGAAACTGCGGGTGGCCAAGACAGATCCCCAGCGCGTCCGGCGAAACGACCCGGGCGATCCGGATGTCTGCCTGGTCTTCGACTATCACAAAGCCCTGAGCGAAGACAGTGTCGTCCAGCAGATCAACGCCGAGTGCCGCGCCGGCACCATCGGATGCATCGACTGCAAGAAGATGTGTGCCGAAAGCATCGAGCGGCTCCTTCAGCCCATGAGAGAGCGCCGCGCAAAACTCGACGACGAGATGATCGACGCCATCATCGAGAAAGGAAACGCCGCGGCGAAGAGCGAAGCGGCCGCCACGATGGAGAAGGCCAACAAAGCGGTTTTCGAAATCACCTGTGAGATTTGAGGGAGTAGTGGGTAGTGAAAGCTGACATATGTCGGCTTGTTCCAAAATAAAAAAAAGCGGGCGAAGCGAAGCTCTCCCACCCCCGTTCCCCATTCACCGTTCACTGTTCACCGTTCACCCCAAAAGGAGAAGCCATGAAACGATACCTCGGTCAGCGCAAACTGCTGCGCATCTATATCGCCAGCGACGACACCTACGACGGCAAGCCGCTCTGGGAGTCGCTTCTTGGTACGGCCCAGGAGATGGGTATCGCCGGGGCGACGGTCTTCAAAGGAGTCGCCGGTTTCGGGGCCCATTCGGAGATTCACACCTTCAATGTCTGGGTACTCAAACAGAAACTCCCTCTCGTCATCGAGATCGTCGACGAGATGGAGAAGATCCGCCCCTATCTTGAGGCGATCGACGACAAAGTGGACGAGGGTTTCGTCACGATGAGCGACGTCTCCGTCATCGCCTACAAACATCCCAAGCACGGAAACGGATGATGCAGCCGTCTCTGCTTCTGGCCATAGGCACGGGCGGGTTCGTCGGCGCCGTTCTTCGCTTTCTCATCAGCGGGTGGCTTCAGAAACTGTCACCCGTTCTCTTTCCCGTCGGTACGCTGGGAGTCAACGTGCTCGGAAGCTTCATCATCGGCTTCATGGCGCTCTATTTCGAAAACGTCATCGCTCCCCATCAGAAAGCGCTCGTCATCACCGGCATGCTCGGAGCCCTGACCACATTCTCGACCTTCTCCCTGGAGACGGTCACGATGATCCAGGAGGGATTGTGGGGACGCGCGGCGGCCAACGTGACCCTGAATGCCTTTTTATGTGTCACGGCCACGGTTCTGGGAATGTTTCTCTTTAAGCGAATCTATGGATAATGGCGACGAAATTTTCCACCAAGGAGTGAATATGTACACCATCGATATCGAAAAACGTTGCGGCTGCGTCAAAAAGGATGAAAACCTCGTGCTGCCCCAGAGTTTCGAGGATAGAGCCGAAG
>NZ_JAOZOZ010000138.1:0-2560 GCF_029933015.1 Hydrogenimonas sp.
GTATCGGACAGCTTCGCGAAATCTTTATGAGGAGATGCCATTTGGCCTTTTATCAAGAAAATGATGATATGATAATTGATATAACATGTGGTAATGGAACGGGACTTGAAGACGAAAAAAGTGGATAAAAAGGAACAGCGGCGGATAGAGATTCTGCTGGCTGCACTGGAACTCTTCTCGCAAAAGGGTTTCTATGTGACGACGATACCCGATATCGCGAGAAAAATGGAGATGAGTGTCGGAAATCTCTACAACTATTTCTCCTCGAAAGAGGAGTTGGCACAGGAGATCATTCGATACGTATCACAACTGCTGGCTGAGAAGATTCACGCCGTCAACCATCAGCCTATATCCACAAAAGAGAAGATCCGCCGGATCGTCAAAATTTACTTCGATATGGCTGTCGACCAGCCCCAGATGATCGAGTATTTTCTCCGTGTCTATCTGGCCAACAGGGAAGTCTTTTCCGACGGATGCGAGGGGATGATCTGCGTGGCTCCTTTCATGACGGAGATCATGGTCTTTTTCGAAGAGGGTGTACGTGCGGGGGATCTGAGAAATCAGGACTTTTTCAGTGCCTTCGGCCTCTTCATGGGGTATCTCGGCGGCATGGCTTTTCTCAAAGGCGAAAATGTTCTGCCCAAAGAGCTGCAGAGCTACAGTGACGAGATCGCCGAAAACATCTACAGGGCACTCAAGAGTGACAACGCGCAAGCCTAAGGTGCTGTGGCTGCAGGGGATCACCTGCAACGGTGACAGCCACTCTTTCCTCAATGCGCCGGAAATGCCGCAACTGCTGGAAGAGTTCGATTTTGTCCATCATCCGCTTTTCGCGACGGGGTGTTCTTTGGAATCGGTCGTGCGGGAAACCTGCGACATCGACATCCTCGTTATCGAAGGAGGATTGTTGAAGAGAGGATTCGTGAGAGCCGGGATGGAGAGTTTCGAACTGATCGCGCGGTACGCTTCCATCGCGAAAAAGATCGTCTGTGCAGGAAACTGCGCGTCGTTCGGCGGGATCTCCCGCAAACTCGACAACAGGGCCACCGGTGCCATCTATTGTGAGCAGGAGCCGGCCGGGCTGCTCGCTTCATACGCTTCGAAGATCGTCAATCTCCCCGGTTGTCCGATTCATCCGCAGTGGCTGGTCTATGTGCTCCAGATGATTCGACACGGAAAGAACATCGCGCTGGATGAACTGCATCGGCCTGTGGAAATCTATGGATATACCGTACATGAAGGTTGTACCCGAAACGAATATTTCGAGTGGAAGATCGATGCGAAGGGGTTCGGTTTGAAAGAGGGGTGCCTCTTTTACGAACAGGGGTGTCAGGCTCCCTTTACCCATGGAAGCTGCAACAAAACGCTCTGGGGAGGTGTGAATTCGAAGACCAGGGCAGGCATGCCGTGCATCGGATGTACGGAGCCCGATTTTCCTTCGACGAATCTTTTCGAAACGGAGACGCTGATGTCGATCCCCGCCAAAATGCCTCTGGGCGTACCCAAACGCGCTTATTTGACGATGACGGGTATCGCCAAGGCGTTCAAGATCGAACGTCTCGAAAAGAAGAAGTTTTGAGAGTTTGGCGGTGAAGGTCGAGCGGTTCATCGAGCGGATCGAAGGAGAAGCGACCCTTCTTTTCGACAAAAAAAGTGACGGGTCGATCAAATTTGCCGAGATACTTTTTCCCCATATCCGCGGGATGGAGAAATTACTGGAGCGCAAGCCCGCACTCGATGCTCTGGCCCTGACACCACGGGTCTGCGGTATATGTGGACACGCCCATCTCATCGCGACGGTCAAAGCGCTGGAGAGCTGTTACGCAAATGCCGGAGTGAAGCTCGAGGTTTCACCCAAGGCCGAAGCGATCCGCTCCTTGACCCTTTCTCTGGAGATCATCCAAAACCATTTCAAATGGTTCTATCTGACACTTCTTCCCTCCATACCCGGCTTTGCATACAGAAGGGACGCTTCGATTCTGGCGGCCCATCACGCTGCCTCCCTCTGTGCCCGTGCCATCGCCCATTTGGCAGGGCAGTGGCCGCACACCTCCTATGCGTTGCCGGGAGGCGTCATGTGTGATCCTACCCATATGGAGATACTGCAGGTGGAGTCGCTCCTCATGGAGATTGGAGCGGTGTTTGGAAAGAGTCTGTTGGATATGGCCCCGAAAGAGGCTTGTGAGATCACGAAAGTCGAGACTCTGTTTGAAAATGACGGCGATCTTCCGGAGCTTCTGCGCTATTTTCTTGAAAATGGATGGGAGAAGTTCGGGCAGAGTCATGACCGCTTTATCGTACTGGCTCTCAATCCGATGGGGGGTGCAGGCAAATCCCTGAGGACCCGACTGGCATCGACCGATCTCTCTTCGGTCGAAGAGGGAGAGCCCATCGTGCCGAACGGTTATACAAACCATGCGAAGCCTGTACGGTACAACCGGCGTTTTTACGAAGCGGGTCCGCTGGCGCGGGCCATGGTGGCGAAAACACCTTTGATACGCCATATGCACAGACGCTACAAAGATGCTTCGCTCACGCGTATCGCGGCACGGATCATGGA
>NZ_JAOZOZ010000138.1:2660-4172 GCF_029933015.1 Hydrogenimonas sp.
TTTAAAATAGTGAATGATTATTCACTCGGAGGTGATCTATGACGGACAGACAAGATGCGGTAAGAAGCCTCTTCACCACGAAAAGTGCCAGAATCGACACCAATCGCGGTGACGCTTACTACCGGAAACTCTACGCGCAGTGCAAAGCGCGTCTGGCGGAGCTGAAAAGACTCGAACCGCTCGGCAACCGGGTCGAACTGGCCGAAGTGCTGAGTGACGAAGGGTATGAGCGGCGCGATTTTATGAAGTGGGTCAGCGCCACGACGGCGATGCTGATGCTGCCGAGCTTTTTCGAGCCCCTGGTGGCCGAGGCGGCGGAAGTGATGAACCGGGTCCCGGTCATCTGGCTGGAGCTCCAGGATTGCGCGGGCAACACCGAGGCGCTGCTGCGCAGCGACGGACCGAAGATCGACGAGATCATTCTCGACATCATCAGTCTGGAGTTCAACGAAACGATCATGGCGGCGGCGGGCCATCAGGCCGAAGCGCAGCTGCACGATGCGATGGAGACCTTCAAAGACAAATATCTTCTCTTCGTTGAAGGTTCCGTCCCCACGGGTGCAGGCCGCGAATGGTGTACGATTGGACCGGGTGGCGAAACCTTCGAAGAGCATCTGCTGAAGGTGGCAAAACACGCGGCAGCGGTCGTTGCGGTGGGTACTTGCGCCACCTTCGGCGGTGTGCCGGCAGCCGCACCCAATCCGACCGGTGCCGTGGGAGTGATGGATCTGATCAAAGGCAAGCCGATCATCAACATCCCGGCATGTCCGGCCAACCCGGCCAACATGGTGGGAGTGATTCTGCACTACGTGCTTACCGGGCAGATTCCCGAGCTCGACTCGCTGCTGCGGCCCAAGTTCGCCTTCGGCTATCGCATCCACGACAACTGCGAACGACGTGCCCACTTCGACGCGGGCGAATTCGTCGAGGAGTGGGGCGACGAAGGGGCGAAAAACAACTTCTGCCTCTACAAAGTGGGCTGTAAGGGTCCGATGACCTTCAACAACTGCTCGATCATCCGCTACAACGAAAGCGTCAACTGGCCCGTCGGCGTCGGACACGGCTGTATCGGCTGCTC
This sequence comes from Hydrogenimonas sp., assembly GCF_029933015.1. Lineage (GTDB taxonomy): Bacteria > Campylobacterota > Campylobacteria > Campylobacterales > Hydrogenimonadaceae > Hydrogenimonas. The sequence continues at coordinate 3,739 of NZ_JAOZOZ010000138.1, forward strand.
CGAGCCCGACTTCTGGGACAAATACGCCTACGAAAGACCGATGGCGGATGCCCATATCAAACCACCGACGGGAGGCGTGGAAAAGACCGTCGACGAGTTCGGTCTGGGGGTACTGACCGCGACGGCCATCGGAATCGGCATTCACGCGGCGGCCAGTGTCGTAGCTGGCAAGAAATCTGAAGAGGGAGAAGATCAATGAGCAAGCATATCGTAGTCGACCCGATCACCCGGATCGAGGGACACCTTCGTATCGAAGCGGTGATCGATGACAACAACACCATTATCGACGCCTACAGTTCGTCGACGATGTTCCGGGGGATCGAAACGATTCTCAAAGGGCGCGATCCGCGGGACTGCGGATTGCTGGCGATGCGGATCTGCGGGGTCTGTACCGGGACCCACTATCAGCGCAGCATCGAGGCGGTGGAGCACGC
>NZ_JAOZOZ010000139.1 GCF_029933015.1 Hydrogenimonas sp.
TCCAGCACTCGCAGATCATGTACGAGAAAGACCGCATCCTCTATCCGATGAAGCGTGTCGGCGAGCGCGGCGAGGGCAAATGGAAGCGGATCAGCTGGGACGAGGCGGCGACGGAAGTGGCCGAAAAGATTTTCGATGTCATGACCGATCCCAACCGCGGTCCCGACAAACTGATGGTACACGCCGGTACGGGTCTTCTGACCGAAGGGCGCCGGGGCGCGCCGCTTCGCTTCTCGACGCAGCTGGGCGCGGTGCGTATCTATCCCGCCTCCTACCTGGGAGACATGTTCTCCGGTGCGGCGATCGCCTACGGCGAAGGGAACGTAGGGGGTACCTACGACTTCATGTACAACGTCGACACGTCGGTCTTCTGGGGCGGCAACCCCTCCGTTTCGCGGATTCCCGACGCCCACTTCGTCTGGGAGGGCAAGTACAACGGCGCGAAGGTGATCATCATCACGCCGGAGTTCAACGCCTCGGCCAAGTCGGCGGATCTCTGGATCCCCGTCAAGGCGGGAAGCGACAACATTCTGGCGATGAGCGTCATCCACGTCATTTTGAACGAGAAGCTCTACAAACCGGGTTTCATGAAGATCTTCACCGACCTGCCGTTCCTGGTACGCCTGGACGACCAGAAACTCCTGCGCCGCTCCGATATGGAACACGCCAAAAACGAGGAGGAGGAAGAGAAGTTCGAAGAGGAGTTCTACGCAATGAACGCCAAAACGGGCAAGCCGGTCCTGATGCCGGGTAGCGAAGGGAGCGAGCACCATACGCTTCGTCTCGAAGAGTTCGGGATCGATCCGGAGCTGGAAGGCACCTGGACGGTGACCCTCGCCGACGGCGAAAAGGTGAAAGTGACCACCGTCTTCGAGATGCTCAAGAAATCGGCGGCGAACTTCGCGCCGGAAAAGACGCAGAAGATCACCGGCGTGCATCCGGACATCGTCCGTGAGCTGGCCCACGACATCGCCAAGCCGAAAGTCGTCACCATCACGACGGGCTTCTCGCTGAACAAATACTTCAACGGCATGATGACGATCTGGAACATCGCCTCCATCTGCGGCCTGACCGGACGGATGGGGCCCTACGGCGGCCTCAACACCGAGAACGAATTCAGCCTCAGCGGGCTGGGGGCGCTCAGCGGTTTCGGCGGCAAGTACGCGCCCAGGTTCGGATCCGGTTTCGTCGGGGAGTTCGTCTTCGGCGACGGCATGAAGACCTTCGACAAATATTTCAGCGACGAGGATGTCCGCCGGGCCCAGAACGGCTTGAGCAAAAAAGACTACATGGAGATCGTCGAGAAGCTGCTCGAAGAGGGCAAAAACGGCAAGGCCAACAACGAGTCGCACCACGGCAACGTGGTCAAGCCCTGGTGGCAACCCGATACGGCGATCATCGTGGCCGACTCGAAGTTTCGCCGGAACAAGGGCAGCGACTATCGCGAAGCCTTTCTGAATAAGACGAAATTTTTCTGTTACGTCGATTTCCGCATGAGCGAGGCGGCGGTCTACGCCGACATCCTGCTGCCGGCCAAATCCCACTACGAGGTCTACGACCTGCGTACAAGCCCGGGATACCACCGCTTCACCAACCTGGCCCAGCCGATCGCCAACATGAAGCCCGTGGGCGAGGCGATGGACGAGTGGAGCATGTTCGCACTGCTGGCCAAGAAGCTCGAAGAGGTGGCAAACCGTCCGGAAAACCGTGACAAGGCGAAAGTGCCCGATATGAAAAAATACGCCCGCGAGGGGTATCACGACCTGCTCAACTTCCACAAAGAGTACACCAACACCGACGAAGAGTCCGAAGCGGCGGCGGAACCCTATCTGGGCACCGACAAGCTGGCGGTCCAGGCGGCGCTGGAGAAGTGCGAGCAGTACGAGCCCTGGACGATGGAGAAGATGTACAAGGCGGGCGGATTTTTGCAGCTCAACGAAAAAGCGGGCAAGATGTCGCCCCTCTATGCCGACCGCCCCTACTTCACCTTCGAGAACCATCTCTACAAGTTCGAGCGGATGGAGACGCTCAGCGGCCGCCAGACCTTCTACGTCGACCATCCGATGTTCATCAAGATGGGCGCCGCGACCAATACCGGAATGGAGGGGATCCGTCCCCAGGGGAACCAGTACCCCTTCGTCCTGATGACGCCCCACGCGCGCTGGTCGATCCACTCCAACTACAAGCAGAGCCGCATCCTGCAGCGCCTGCAGCGGGGGGTCCCCTATGTGCAGGTCAACCGCATGGTGGCCGAGAAGAAGGGGGTCAAGGACGGCGATACGATCCGTATCTTCAACTCCCTGGGCGAATTCTACGCCATGGCGAAAGTCTCCAGCTCCTGTCCGCCGGACGGCCTGGTGATGGAGCACGGATGGGAGCCTTATATGTACAAATTCAAGAAGGGCCACAACGAAGTCGTTCCGACGGCGCTCAACCTGCTGGAGATGGCCGACGGCTGGGGACACCTGAAATTCGGCGGTCTCTGGGACGGCAACCAGTACGCCTACGACGGCGCGATCGATTTCGAAAAGGCCAATGTATGAAAACGACGAACTTTTTTCGCGCAAAGCGACTCGATGTGAGAGAAGGAGAATAAGCGATGTCCAAACGACAATTAGCCATGGTAATGGATTTGAACAAATGTATCGGATGCCAGACCTGTACCGTCGCATGTAAGACCCAGTGGACCAACCGAAACGGCCGCGAGTACATGTACTGGAACAATGTCGAAACCTATCCCGGAACGGGGTATCCGAAGAACTGGATGGAGCTGGGCGGCGGATTCGACGCCGCCGGCGATCTGCAGGCGGGTATCGTGCCCAACATCGAAGCCGACTACGGGGTGCCGTGGGACTACAACCACGACGAACTGCAGTTTGGCGAACAGCTCAAGCCCAATGTCGAACCGACGTGGGGGCCCAACTGGGACGAGGACGAGGGAACGGGTAATTTCCCCAGCGACAACTACTTTTTCTACATTCCCAGGATCTGCAACCACTGTACGAATCCGGGGTGTCTGAGCGCCTGTCCCCGCGACGCGATCTTCAAGCGGGAGCAGGACGGCGTCGTCCTGGTCGATCTGGACCGCTGTCAGGGGTACCGCTACTGTATCGCCGGGTGTCCCTACAAAAAGATCTATTTCAATCCGAAAATCAGCAAGAGCGAGAAGTGTATCCTCTGCTTCCCGCGTATCGAAAAGGGGCTGCCGCCGGCGTGCGCCCAGCAGTGCGTGGGCCGTATCCGCTTCGTCGGGTTCCTGGACGACGAGGAGGGACAGGTCCATAAGCTGGTCCACAAATACAAAGTCGCCCTGCCGCTGCGCAGCGACTACGGCACCCAGCCCAACGTCTACTACGTGCCGCCCACCGAAGCGCCGCCGAAGTTCGACGCCGAAGGGCGCGTGATCGAGGGAAGCAACCGTGTGCCGATCGAAGAGCTGGAAAAACTTTTCGGCAAAGAGGTGCATCAGGCGATGAAGACACTGCGTGCCGAGATGAAGAAGCGGAAAGAGACGGGGGAAAGCGAACTGATGGATCTGCTGATCGCCTACAAGCACTCCGACATGTTCCGGCTCGATCAGGAGTACTATCAGGGCATCGCGAAGCAGCAGGGCATCTCCCTGGCGCCGATCGACAATCGCTACATGGCGGGCAAAATGACCTCGAACAAATACAAGTTTAAGGTGGTGGAATATGAATAAGATGACAAAAGCGATCATGGCCTCTTCTCTCGCCGTGACGACGATGCTGGCGCAGGATGCCGTCGTGGCGCAGAAAACGGAGCGGGACGTGACGAAACTGACACCGACATCGAAGGCGTGGGACTACGTGAAACCCACGACCGTGCTGCTCTATCCCCAGACGACGGTGCAGATGAACGACCTGAAAGCCAACACTCTCAACAAAGAGGCCAAAGCCAAAGCGGCGAAGGTGCGGGCGATCTACGACAACGAAAACATCGCCTTCATGCTGGAGTGGCCCGACGGTACGCGTAGCGTCCAGAGCGGCTACCGATCCGATGTTTATGGCGACGGTTTCGCCGTGCAGCTTCCCGTCAGCTACGACGATCCCGAAAAACTGCCCTACATCGGGATGGGAAGCGATGGCCGGCCGGTCGTCATCCATCTGCAGAAGGCTGCGCAGCCGATCTACGAGCCCAA
>NZ_JAOZOZ010000140.1 GCF_029933015.1 Hydrogenimonas sp.
GCTTTTACTGGCCCCCCACTCCCGCTTCGTCCTGATATTTCTGCATCAGGCCACGGATCTCCAGGACGTAGGCGTCCATGATCTTCTTGTCGACGGTGGGATCGACGCTCCAGGCCACCTGCATCCCGGGACCGTACTCCTGTCCCATCTCCTCGATCTTGTTCATATACTCGTCCAGGTCGTCGCAGACCACCGTCTCTCCCGTCGCCGTTTCGGTCAGCTCGATGTACCAGCCGCCCAGGGGCTTGGCTTTGATCATCGATTTGAATTCGGGTTCGTTCGCCATTTTATCTCCTAATATCCTAACAGTTTTTTTCGTATCTTCGGGTCTTTGAGGGTCAGCCCCCGCAGTACCCGCAGCCGCATCTCCTCGAAGGGTATGCGATCCGGTGCCGCTTTTTCGTAGGCGCCGAAGCCGTAGCCCATCGGGGTCGGATCGGTCTGCGAGTAGTGGGCCTTCGTCGCGTCGACCCAGCGGTGGGTGTCCCGGGTGTAGACCCAGAGCTTCACGCTCTTTGGATCGATATGGTGGGCATCCATCCAGAGCACCATACACCCCGGATCGTCGAAGACCGTCACCTTGCCGTCACGGACGAGCTCGGCGCTGTCGGTGAGCGATTTGACATCCATGTGGCACTGGGGGCAGACGACACTGCCGGGTTTGAAATCGACGGCTCTTCCGTCGGGACTTTCGATACCCACGTTCGACTCTTTTTCACCGCAACCGGCCAGCATAAAAAAAGAGAGCGCAAAAACGACGATCCATCTCACAGCCATACTCCGTTTTTCAGATAGAAACTTATCGGGTAGTATGATACCAAAGCGACATATAAAATATCCCCAATCAGCGACCATTTCATCCAGCGTTTGGCCGCGGGATAGGCCAGCCGCTCGGCGACCCAGGCGGCGATACCGAAAAAAGTACCCACGAAAAGGGCCGTATACATCGCATACCCCACGTAGTGGTAGTCTCCCTGCAGCAGACAGAAGGGGCAGTGGTGGTGGGGCATCTCGTAGACGTAGGTGGAAAAAAAGGCGATCAGCGAGACGATGGCGACGGGAATGAAGAGCAGATTGGCCAGTGCCGTCAAAAGGGGCTTTTTGAAAAACCACGCCGCGACGATCAGCAGAAAGTTGCCGTAGAAAAGCCCCAGCGTCACGGGTGTCGGAAGCGTCACGAAAGCCGAAACGGCCGAGGTTTTGGCCGCGGAAAAGAGCGTGCCGCAGCAGCTGACGATGACATGGGGATCGATGCCGCCGAAATGGCGCCACTCCAGCCAGTACTCCAGCATGAAAACGGGAAAGATCAGGATGAAGAAGAGAAATTTCGGCTTCGTATAGGGGTAGTCGGGCCGGCGCATGTCGATCCTGTGCACGACGATCCAGAGACCGAAGAGGTAGAGATCGAGGATCTTGACGACAAACAGCCACATCCCGTAGACCGTGGCGTTGGTGACCCCCGCCGCGCACATGGCGCCCGGAAGGATGTTGCTGAGCAGATCGAGGGTGTAGATGAAATAGAGAAAGAGCGGCAGCTTGAGATAGAAGATATACTCGATGATCGTCGCCACCAGATAGGCCCGTTTCTCCAGCGTGTACTGCAGCGGCGTCGTGGCATCGGCGTCCCATTTGAGGACGATCCGCACCGAAATGGCGAGTGCCAGCAGCGCGAAGAGCGAAAGGATGCCATCAAGCATCAGAATGGCGATGACGTCGGGGCTCAACAGATTCAAAGGAGGGCTCCTTTGAATTTGGTGAACGGGGAAGAGTGAACGGTGAACGGGGTCAACTTCTCAATCCTCACTGTTGACGATCTTTCCGTTGTGCAGCTCGATCTCGCGATCGGCGATGTCGAGGTCGAAAAAGAGAGGGTCGTGGGTGGCGATGAGGATCGTCTTTCCCTCCTCCTTGATACGGTGGACATACTCCAGAAAGGCTTTGGAGAGTTTCGCGTCGAGGTTGGCGGTGGGCTCGTCGGCCAGGATGATCGGCGGGTCGTTGACCAGCGCCCTGGCGATGGCGGTGCGCTGCTGCTCGCCGCCGGAGAGGTTTTTGGCCAGTTCGTTCGCTTTGTGGGCGATGGAAAACTCCTCCATCACCCGCTCCGCTCTGGCCCGAAGCTCCTTTTCGTCCAGTTTTTCCGGCATCAACGGCGTGATGATGTTTTCGAAGACGCTCAGGGTCGGGATGAGATTGAACTTCTGGAAGATGAAACCGATGGTATGACGGCGATAGAGAGCGGCGAAATCTTCCGGAAGCTTGGAGACCCGTTCGCCCCTTACGATCACCTCGCCAAAGGTGGGCTTCTGAAGTGCGGCGATGAGCGAAAGCAGCGTACTCTTGCCGCTGCCGCTGGGACCCTTGAGAATCACCAGCTCGTTCTCCCCCACTTCGAAGGAGACGTTTTCCAGCGCCGTCATCTCGTTGGGCCGCCCCGGATTGAAGACTTTGGTTACTTCTTTGACTTCGATCATCGTAAATCTCCGTTTCCCGTTTCCCGTTTCCCGTTTTCCCAAGCGAAGCGCACTAGCGGATCACCTCGTCCGCTTCCAGCGTCGCCGCCTTCCACGACGGAATCAGCGTGGCGGCGATATAGACCGGTACCGTCGTGAAAAAGATCAGCGCCAGCGTCCCCACATCGAGAGTGAACGGAAGCTCGAAGGGCGGTTTGAGCACCGAATATCCCATGAAAAGATCCCGCATCAACGGGGCGTTCAGTCCGAAGACATACCCCACCGCCAACGTCACGGCCAGCAGATAGGCCCCCAGGGATATTACCAGCGCTTCGAAGAGTTTGACTTTCAGAATGTCGCCGATCTTCCACCCAAGTGCCTTGAGGATGCCGATCTCCCGCTTCTCTTCGCTGGAGAGCCCGCTGGCCTTGTCGTAGATGATGATGAAAAAGGTGAAGATGGCGATGATGAAGAGCGCCAGGAAGATCCCGCTCTTGTAGTCGAAGACGTTCTGGTAACTGATGCGCAGATCCTCTTTGGTGACGACACGGGTGTCGGGATAGATTTCCCGTATCTTTCTGGCGATGGTGGGAATCTCCTCGTCGTTGGCCACCTTCACGACGATGTCGGTGGCGGCCTCTTCGGACATGCCGAAGAGCTCACGGGCCAATCCCTGCTCCACGACGACGATGTCGTTGCTCTCGAGCGTCGTTTCGGGTTTGAAGATGCCGGCGATCGTCACCTTTTTCAGGCTTCCGTCGGGTTTGACGAAGTAGAAGTAATCCTTGAAAAAGTTGCGCGCCAGGGTTTCGGCCACCCCGGGCCCCACGACCATCGTATCGCCCTCCATCAGCTTCTCGCCGAAAAGGTCGGCCACACTCTCGAGCGAGGATTTGTAGGATGTCCCGAACGCCTCGACCCCGACGATGCTGAAGTTGACCCCGGCTTTGGCGAAGTAGTAGTAGCCCCACACCCTGGGCATGGCATCGGTGACACCGGGAATTTCCGCGATCCTCTCGGCCCTCTCGGCGTCGATGTCCGTCTGGCGGCCCGCCACGATCCGCTGCACCGTGATCTCCGGAAGCGCTTCCAGCGTCGCGAACATCTCCGCTTTGAGGGCGTGGGTGATCGTGAAGATACCCGCGAGAATGAAGATCATCAGCGCGAAGATCGTGAAGATAAAGAAGTTTTTGCCGCCGCGCCGCGTGAGGGAGCTGAGAGCGAAGGCGAAGAGGTTTTTCATCGTGTCTGAACCTTCGAAGGATTCACGCTCCCGCTATCGGGAGGCGCATAGGTGAAGGAGGCCGGAAAGTAGTCGAGCATTTCCGGCCCTTCGTTGAAAGGGGAATAGAGATCTGTCAGGGAACGAAACCGGATGAACCGTGCTTCGGTCGCCACCGCCAGGTCCGGGAGGCCCGTCAGCGCGACGAAGCGTTTTTTCGCCTCCAACGCTTTTTCATCCGTGCTTTTGGTTACCCAGAACCATCCGATCTGGGCCAAAAGCACGATCGCAAGAAGAGAAAATCCCGTCGCGAAACGCACGATCCGTCTGCCTATCTCCAATCCGCCCGACGTCCGGCGATACCCGATTTTCACTCCCGAATCTCCATTTCCCTTCACTGTTCCCCGTTCACCGTTTACCGGCACGCATTGCCTACTCGTCCAGACTGTAGACGAGCTCTTTCGTGATCTCG
>NZ_JAOZOZ010000141.1 GCF_029933015.1 Hydrogenimonas sp.
TTCTACGAAGTTTGCCTTCTGGGCAAACGGGCTCCCTTTTTTACCTACCACTCCCACAAATCTTTAAAAACGAACACTCTCGTCGAGATACCGGTGCGGGGCAGAAGGACCCGGGCCGTGATTTTGCGGGAGGTCGAAAAACCCTCTTTCAAGACCCATGCGATTGAAGAGACGCTCCCTTTCGAATTTTCGAAGCACCAGATACAGACGGCACGTTTCGTGCAGGAGTACTACCATACGACCTTCGGTGAGGCCCTGGCCCTTTTCGAACCCTTTTGCGTGGAGAGCCTTTCCGCACAGGAGTATGCCCAGACGCCGGATATCACGCTTTCGGAGGCTCAGGAGAGGGCCTATACGAAGCTTCTGAAAGAGAAGAGCGCTCTGCTCTTCGCTCCCACGGGAAGCGGCAAGACCGAGATCTACATGAAGCTCTTCGCCCATGTTCTGAGGGAGGGGAAGAGCGCCGTCTTTCTGATGCCCGAGATCAGCCTGACGCCCCAGATGGAGAAGCGTCTGAAGGCGCATTTCGGAGAGAGGGTGGCGATCTGGCACTCGAAACTGACGAAAAAGAGGCGGGAAGAGACGCTCGAGGCGATACGGCAGGGCAGGGTGCGCATCGTAGCCGGGCCCCGCTCGGCCCTTTTCCTGCCTTTGAGCGATATCGGCCTGATCGTCGTGGACGAGGAGCACGACGACAGTTACAAAGCCCACAACCGGCCCCGCTACCATGCGAGGGACCTGGCGCTCTACATGGGGAAGGTACTGGATGCCAAAGTGGTGCTCGGAAGCGCCACGCCCAGCGCCGCGTCGTTCGCCAAGCATCCGGTGGTGCGGATCGCCGAACCCTACATCAAAACGAAGAAACGGTACATTTTCGAAAAGGGAGGCTGCCGCCTGACGCCGACGATGATCGAAGCGATCAGGGAACACCACGAAACGGGCGGGCAGGCCCTGGTCTTTCTGCCCACGCGGGCCAACTTCAAGTACCTCTACTGCGAAAGCTGCGGCTATACGGTGGAGTGTCCCTTCTGTTCGGTGGGTATGAGCCTGCACCGGCACAAGAGGGTGGTGCAGTGCCACTACTGCGGCTACGCGGAAAAGATCCCCTCCTCCTGTCCCAAGTGCGGGTCGATCATCCGCTCCGACAGGATCGGCACGGCGGAGGTGGTGGAGCAGCTGAAGGAGCTCTTTCCCGACATCCGGGTCCAGCAGTTCGACAAGGATACGATCACCACGGCGAACAAACTGCAAAAAGCGCTGGATAAGTTTTCCAAAAAAGAGACCGATGTGCTGGTCGGTACCCAGATGCTCGCCAAAGGGCACGACTACGCCGACATCACGCTGGCGATCGTGCTGGGGCTCGACTATATCCTGGCGCTTCCGGACTATCGGGCCAGGGAGCGGGCGCAGTCGCTCTTCGTGCAGATCGCCGGACGGGCGGGGCGGGCGAGAGAGGCGACCGTGATCGTCCAGACGAATCAGCCGGAGTTTTTCAGCGGGTATATAGGAAATTACGAAAAATTTCTGCAGGAGGAGCTGGATTTCCGGCAGGGCCTCTACCCACCCTCGATGCATCTGTGTAGGCTCCTTTTCGCTTCGAAGGAGGAGGCCGCAGGCCTGCGGGAGGTGCAGCGGATCAGGGAGGCGATCGAACGTTTCGACAAGGTGGAGATCGTAGGCGCCGGCAAAGCGCCCATCGAGAAGATCGCCGGAAAATTCCGTTTCAACATTCTACTTCGAAGTGCCGGACGCAGGGACCTTCTGCGTGTCGTCAAGGCGGTCGACGACGGCACTTTCGAGGTCGATATGGACCCCGTCGATTTCGCCTGATCCTTGTGGTATAATCGCCTCTATGGAAGCGATCGAATATGACGAACACTATACACTCGAAGATTACCGGCGGTGGGAAGGCGACTGGGAACTGATCGAAGGGCGTCCCTACGCGATGTCTCCCGCGCCCGGAATCACCCATCAGAAAATCTCTCTGGCCATCGCCTCACAGCTTTTGGAACGGTTGAGCACGCATGGATGCGATCGGTGTGTCGTTGTACAGGATATCGATTACGAAATATCCGACGATACCGTCGTGCGCCCCGATGTCGTGGTGGTCTGTGACTATGAAGGAGAGCGACTGACGATAGCGCCTGAAATCGTTTTCGAAATCATCTCCCCTTCTACGGCGAGAAGGGATGAAACGGCAAAATTCGAACTGTACAGACGAGAAGGGGTGAAGTATTATATACTGGTCTATCCCTCTTTGGGAACAGCCAAACTCTACAGACTCCAATCCGATGGAAACTATCTGAAAGTGAACGATTTTCGAAAAGAGTCAACCTCTTTCGAACTCGATAAATGTACATTGACATTCGACTTTTCGAAAATCTGGTCTTGAGGCTTGCAACATTATGATTAAAAGATATCCAACCAAGCAAATTTTCGTGGGAAACGTTCCCGTCGGGGGCGACGCGCCGATTTCGGTGCAGTCGATGACCTATTCGCGCACGGCGGACGTGGAGGCGACGGTGGAGCAGATCAACCGTCTCCATTTCGCGGGAGCCGACATCGTCCGTGTCGCCGTGCCGGACTACGAGGATGCCGAAGCCCTGAAGGAGATTCGGGAGCGGACCTCTCTGCCGCTGGTGGCCGACATCCACTTCAACTACCGCCTGGCCCTGATCGCCGCCGAGCATGTCGACTGCATCCGTATCAACCCCGGCAACATCGGCGAGAAGAGCCGGGTCGAAGAGGTGGTCAGAGCCTGCAAAGAGCGCAACATCCCCATCCGTATCGGGGTCAACTGCGGGTCGCTGGAGCAGCGGTTCGAGGATCGTTACGGCCAGACGGCCAAAGGGATGGTCGAAAGCGCGCTCTACAATATCAAGTTTCTCGAGGATCTCGATTTTACCGACATCAAAATCTCCCTCAAAGCCAGTGACGTGGAACGCACGGTGGAGGCGTACCGGACGCTGCGGCCGATGGTCGACTACCCTTTCCATCTGGGCGTGACGGAGGCGGGGACCGTCTTTCACGCCACGATCAAAAGCGCCATCGGCCTGGGTACGCTGCTGCTGGAGGGGATCGGCGACACCCTCCGGGTCTCCATCACCGGAGAGCTGGAGAAGGAGATCGAAGTGGGCCGGGCGATCCTCAAGGACAGCGGTGCGGCCAAAGAGGGGCTCAACATCATCTCCTGCCCCACCTGCGGCCGGATCGAAGCGGATCTGGTCAAGGCGGTGGCCGAGGTGGAGGAGAGAACGAAGCATATCAAGACGCCTCTGAACGTTTCGGTGATGGGGTGCGTGGTCAACGCCATCGGAGAGGCCAAGAGCGCCGACGTGGCCATCGCCTATGGCAAGGGAAGCGGGCTGATCATGGTCAAAGGAGAGGTGGTCGCCAAGCTTCCCGAGGCGCAGCTGGTGGACCGCTTTCTGGAAGAGGTGGAAAAGATGGCGGCCGCCGAAGACGGAATGGAGAATTGAGAATTGAGAATTGAGAATGTTGTAATATCTGTATCGATGGCGGACTCTTTTTGATGGAAGAGCATCTGTACAACCTGAACATCGAGCGGGCGGTGCTGAGCACCGTCATTTTCGACCCGCAGCAGTACGAGGAGATCGCGGCGCAGCTGAAACCGGAAGATTTCTACCACCCGTTCCATCAGCATCTCTTTGCCGCGATGGAGGAGCTTTTCAGAGCCGATCAGCCGATCGACGAGGAGTTTCTCAAAGAGAAGCTGATCCACAAAAACCGTTTCGACGAGGCGGCCTTTCTGGATATCCTCAGCGCCAACCCCCTTTCGAACACCCACGCCTATATCAAGGAGATCAAGGCCAAGGCCCAGAAGCGCGCCCTGGTGACGCTGGCCACCGAAATCAAGAAACTGACGATCGAAGAGGACCTGCCGGCCGACGACGTGATGGACGCCGTGGAGGCCAAACTCTACGCCATCACCTCCGAAGCCTCGACGCAGGATTTCAGGGAGAGCCAGGAGATGGCGCTGAGCACCCTCGAGCACATCAAGAAGATGAAAGAGCGGGGCAACTCGATGCTGATCGGCGTCGACACCGGATTCAAGGAGCTCAACCGCATGACGTCGGGCTTCGGGGAAGGGGACCTGGTCATCGTCGCCGCCAGGCCGGCGATGGG
>NZ_JAOZOZ010000142.1:0-1852 GCF_029933015.1 Hydrogenimonas sp.
GATTTGATCGAGGCTGTAAAAAACGATGCGCTGAATCGTACGAAAAGTCTGCTGGCGGAGGGATGTGACGTCAATGCGGCGGATGAAGAGGGCAGACCGCCGCTCTACTGGGCGGTCAAGTCGCAGGCTTCGCTGGAGATGGCCAAGCTGCTGCTGGCGCATGGCGCGGATCTTTTCTGGACGACGGAAGAGGGGGTGAGCCTGCTGGATGAAGCGGTGGAGCACAACCGTCTCGATCTGGCGGAACTTTTCATCGAAAAGGGGATCGATCCGGCCGAGACGAGACGCAAAAGCGGTATGACGGCGCTGATGCTGGCGGCCTGTTTCGAGTATCTCGAGATGATGGAGCTGCTCTATGAAAAAGGCGCCGATCTGTATGCCGTGGATCAGATGGGCTTCACGGCGGCGGATTTCGCGCGAAAGCTACGCAAAACCGGGGCGCAGAAATGGATCGAAGAGAAGATGGAGAATCCTTTCTGATGGTGAAACTGGAGGATATCGTACCCGGATTGCGGGGGAAAAAGGTTCTTTTTCTGGGAAAGACGAAGACGATGAGCGAAGAGGATATCGCGCTTTTTCTCGACCAGTTGGGTGCCGAAAGGGCCGGGGACGAAAAGGACGAACCGATCGCGCTGATCGTTATGGGACGACTGATCAATCCGCTGGAAGAGGCCTACAGCGACGAAAAGTACAAAGAGGGCGTACCGGTCGTCGATCTTGTGGAGCTGGAGCGCTATTACGCCTCCCATATCGATCCGGACGCGCTGCTGGGGAGTCTGGCGCTTTTCCCGAACAGGGAGCGCATCATCGATCTGCTCCACAACGGCGCCATCGGCGACGATCTGTTCTGCGAGATTCTCGGCTTCTACGACTGGGAGGGGCAGGGGCCTTTCGAAACCGACGAGAACCGGGACGTGGCAGGCACGCTGGTGGCGAGGTTCTACCCCGAAATCGAGAAAAATCACAATATCCAGTACTCTCCCGTCGGCCCTTTTCTCGTGGCGGCCCACAGCGACAACGCAAAACTGCTGGAAGCGATGGCCCGGATTCCGGATTACGAGATCACCCAGAGAAGTCGGGACGCGTGGATGCCCAGAACCCTTCACGAGTCGCTGCTGATCAATCCCCATCTGCCCACTTCTGTGCTGGAAAGATTTCTCGTAGACGACGATCTGCGTCGGCTCGGCTTCGTGGCGGCCCATCCGAACCTGCCGGAATCGAAGCAGAAAGAGCTGGCCGGGCGGAGCGAGCGACGGATTCTCGAAGGGCTGGCGCGCAACCCCAACCTTGCCGCCGATCTGAGAGAGAGGCTGGCGCAAAGCGACGATGCCGCCGTGCGATGTGCGTTCCTGCTGTCGCAGCCGCTGGACGAAAAGACGATCGAAAGCGTGCTGGAACGGAGGGAGGAAGCCGAGCTCGAAGCCCTGGGCTCCAACGAAAGGCTGGAAGAGGCGATGGCCATACGCCTGGTGGAAACGGGCATCGAAAAACTGCTCGAAGCCCTGGCCGCCAACGAAAACCTGAGCCCGAAAGTGTACGACGCGTTGGAGCGGAGCAAAAACCCCTCGATCCTGCGCGCTCTGGCCGGCAACGGCGCCGCATCACCCGAAATGCTGGAACGTCTGACCCGGGTACGGGACAAAAAGGTCTACGAAGCCCTCGCCGCCAATCCCGCCATGCCCCTGAACCATCTGAGAAACTTCGCCAAAATCAAGGACCGCGATATCCACAAAGCCCTCGCCTCCAACCCCTCCACCCCCATCGAAATCCTGCTGGGATACCAGACCGACGGGGAGCTCAACCAGATCCTCAAACGCAACGAGGCGTTTGGAGAGTATATCAGGCAGAACCT
>NZ_JAOZOZ010000142.1:1952-4098 GCF_029933015.1 Hydrogenimonas sp.
GCCGTCTCCCACCTGGTCGAAGAGAAAGTTCCATTGTTTTTGTGGGGTCCTCCCGGGATCGGTAAATCCTCGATCGTTCGGCAGATCGCCGAGGAGAAGGGGATCGGATTTATCGACTTGCGTCTGTCGCTGCTCGATCCCACCGATCTGCGGGGGATTCCCTTTTTCGATCAGCAGGCCCGCAAGGCGGTCTGGGCGCCGCCGGCCTTTCTGCCCGATGGCAGCGAACCCGAAGGGATCCTCTTTCTCGACGAGCTCAACACCGCGGCGCCGATGGTGCAGGCGAGCGCCTATCAGCTGATTCTGGATCGGCGTATCGGGGAGTACACGCTCCCGGAGGGGTGGGCGATCGTGGCGGCGGGCAACCGGGAGAGCGACCGGGGTGTCGTCTACCGGATGCCCGCTCCCCTGGCCAACCGCTTCGTCCATCTGGAGATGGAGAGCGATCCCGGGCAGTGGCGGCGTTGGGCGCTCTCACAGGGCATCGACGCCTCCATCGTCGGCTTCCTCTCGGCGCGGCCCGACGCCCTCTTTCTGTTCGATGCCAAATCCTCCCATCGCAGTTTCGCCA
The DNA here is from genome assembly GCF_029933015.1 of Hydrogenimonas sp. Lineage (GTDB taxonomy): Bacteria > Campylobacterota > Campylobacteria > Campylobacterales > Hydrogenimonadaceae > Hydrogenimonas. The sequence continues at coordinate 2,524 of NZ_JAOZOZ010000142.1, forward strand.
CACCCCGCAGCTGGGAGTATGTGGACAAGGTGATCAAATCGACACCCGAAGCGGAGCTGCTGATGCCTCTCATCGCCGGTGCCATCGGCGAGGAGCTGGCGGCGGAGTTTCTGAGCTGGCGGGAGGCGGCTTCGGAGCTTCCCGATCTCGACGCGATTTTGCGGGGTGAGGATGCCCCCGTGCCCGAAAACCCCAACGCCCTGCACGTTCTGGCCTCGATGATCGTCCGGCGGATCGGCCGGGAGAGTCCCAAGGAGGTGCTGGAGTCTCTGCTGGCGTATCTGATGAAACTGCCGCCGGAGTTTTCGGTGATGGTGGTCAAGGAGCTGCAGCACGAAGGGGTCCTTCTGGAGAAGTGTGAAAACTTCAAAGTCTGGATCCGAAAATTCGCCCACCTTCTGGCATGAACCTTTCCGACAAGATCGCCAAAGCCAAAACCCGCCTGGTCGTGAAACATCCCTGGTTCGGCCTTCTGGCCAGCCGTCTGGAAACTTCGCCCGGCGACGAGGTGGAAGCCTTTCTGAGCGACGGGAAGGTTCTTCGGTACAATCCCGACTTTTTCGCCCAGGAACCCGTGGAGAGCATCGAGTTCGCCCTGGCCAACAGTGTCATGCACCATGTGCTGGCTCATGAAAACCGCAGATTGAAGCGTCAGGGGTGGCTCTGGCAGCTGGCCACCGACTACGCCATCAACGGAATACTCAAGGAAAACGGCTTCAGGCTTCCTGATCGTGTCCACTACGACGCACGCTTCGACGGAAAATACGCCGAAGAGATCTACGCCATCCTCAAGGAGGAGATCCGCAACGAGGACTACAACGACGACGAGAGCAACGAGGAGGGGTTCAACGAGCAGAACAAGAACCGGATGAAAGAGAAACAGCATCCGGACAATCCGAACCGCGAAAGAGATGCCGGCCGCCCCCTCCCTCCCCAGGAACTCGAACCGGAAGTGGAACGGATGTGGGAAAACGCGATGAAAGAGGCGCTGGAGAAGGCGGAAAAACAGGGTCGTGCGCCCGGCGGTATCGAACGATTTTTCGACCGAGACATCGAGGCGACCGTCGACTGGCGCAGCGAGCTCTACCACGCCATCCAGCGCCACCAAAAAAGCGACTACACCTTCGCCAGACCCAACAGAAAACTGCTGGCCGACGGTGTCTATCTCCCCTCCACCACCAGTGAAAAGATGACTCTGACCGTCGCCATCGATTCCAGCGGATCGGTGGACGAAGGGCTGCTGGGGCGGTTCGTGGGAGAGCTGGAGGCGCTGCTGCTGAGCTTTCCGGAGACCGAAGTGGACCTGCTGGTCTGCGACGCGAAGATCCGGGGCCTCTACCGTTTCGTCTCGGGAGAGGTGCTGGACTTCACGCTCAAAGGGGGAGGCGGCACCGATTTCAGACCCGTTTTCGAAACCATCGACGAAGAGTTCCCCCAGACTTCACTGCTGCTCTATTTCACCGATGCACAGGGAAGGTTTCCGGACAGAGAACCCCATTACGAAACGGTCTGGATCCTCCCCCGGGAGGCGGCGGTGCCTTTCGGACGGACCATTCTTTTGAGATAAGGAGTTGT
>NZ_JAOZOZ010000143.1 GCF_029933015.1 Hydrogenimonas sp.
AGAATCATAAGCGGCAGCACCCAGCTTTCGTACTGCGCCGCCAGCACCAGATAGACCACCAGCGTCACGAAGGCGAAGAGGTAGATCTGGGCGTTGCCCGCCAGCTTCTCCTGGTAACTCATGCCAGACCACTCGAAACCGTAGCCGTCGGGCAGCACCCGCTTTGCGATCTCCTCCATCGCCGTCATCGCTTCGCCGGAGCTGTAGCCGGGTGCGGCGTTTCCCGTGATCTGCACGGAGCGGTAGAGGTTGTAGTGGGAAAGGTTCTGGGGTCCGAGAGTCTCTTCGACTTTGACCAGCGTGTCGACGGGGACCATCTTGCCGTAGACGCTCTTGACGAAGAGTTTGGCGATGTCGGCCCGTTCGATGCGGTAGGGGGTGTCGGCCTGCACGAAGACCCGAAAGACCTTGCCGAACTTGGTGAAGTCGTTGACGTAGACGGATCCCAGGAAAGATTGCAGCGTCGTAAAGAGCTCCGAGAGGTCCACCCCCAGCGTCGCGGCTTTGGCGCGGTCGATGTCGATCGTGTACATCGGGTAGGCGGGGTTGAAGGTGGTGAAGGCGCGTTCGATGCGGGGGTCCTTGTTGGCCTCGGCGATGAGTCGGCGCACGTGGGTCATGAAGGTGCCCAGATCGCCCGAGAGGTAGTCCTGCACCCGAAAGTCGAAGCCTCCCACGCTTCCCAGTCCCGGAATGCCCGGCAGGTTGAAGGCGGCCACCTGCGCGTCGCCGTATTTGGCGCCCAGACGGTTGATGGTTCCGACGATGGCGTCGACGCTCTGGGCGGGATCTTTGCGCTCTTCCCAGGGTTTGAGCGCCACGAAAAGCACGCCCGCACTCGGGTCGAGGGTACCGGAGATGGCGTTGAAGCCGTCGATGCCGATGGTGTCGGCCACGCCCGGGATTTTCGCCACTTCGGCAGCCAGTCTGGTACGCACCTCTTTGGTGCGCTCTACGGAGCTGCCGGGCCGCAGGGTCATGGAGACGATCAGCGCCCCCTTGTCTTCGGAGGGCACGAAGGCGGTGGGGGTGTTGGCAAAGAGCCAGTAGACCGCACCGAGAAGGCCGACAAATCCGAGCATCACGCTTTTGCGCCGCCGCACCAGAAAGCCCACCAGCGCGCTGTAGCCGGCGGTGAGCTTCTCGAATCCGGCTTCGAATTTCGCGAAGACCCAGGGTTTTTTGACGCCCGCCTTCTGGCGGCGGATGATGATGGCGCTAAGCGCGGGCGAGAGGGTGAGGGCGTTGAGCGAGGAGATGATGACGGCAAAGGAGATCGTCAGCGCGAACTGCTGGTACAAAGAGCCCGTGATGCCCGGCATCATCGAGACCGGCACGAAGACCGCCACCAGCACCAGCGTCGTGGCGATGATGGGGCCGATGAGCTCTTTCATCGCCTTTTTGACCACTTCGGGGATGGGGAGGTCGGGCTCCTTTTGCATGATGACCTCCACGTTCTCCACGACCAGAATGACGTCGTCGACGACGATGCCGATGGCGAGAATCAGCCCAAAGAGCGTCAGGAAGTTGATCGAAAAGCCCGGGGCCATCTGCATGGCGGCGAAAGCGCCGATGAGCGAGACGGGGATCGCGACCGAAGCGATGACGGTGGGGCGCCACGACTGCAAAAAGATGTAGATGATGACGATGACCAGCAGCACGGCGACGATCAGGTTTTGGACCACGTTGTCGATGGCCACTTCCACATAGCGGGTGGTGTCGTAGGGAATCTGGTAGCTCAACCCCTCGGGAAAGCGGGACTTGAGCCGCTCCATCGTCTCGCCCACTTTCTTGCGGATATCCAGGGCGTTGGAGCCGGGAAGCTGGTAGATGCCGATCATGCCGGTGGGGCGGTTGTCGAGCACCGCGTTCCAGTCGTATTTCTCGGCACCCAGCTCCACGCGGGCCACGTCTTTGAGGTAGACCAGGCGTCTTTCGTCATGGCGTACGACGATATGCTCGAAGGCCTCCACCGTCGCCAGGCGTCCTTCGGTGGTGAGGACATATTCGAACTTCTGATCGTCAGGCGAGGGGGAGGCGCCGATCTTGCCCAGGGCCGCCTGGCGGTTCTGGGCGCGGATGGCGGCGACCACCTCCGAGGGGGAGAGGCCCAGGGATTTGAGCTTGTCGGGATCGAGCCAGACGCGCATGGCGTACTTCTTCTCCCCCATCACTTCCGCTTTTCCCACGCCGGGAATCCGCTTGAGCTCGTCGAGGATGTTGATGGTGATGAAGTTGCTCAAAAACTTGTCATCATACCGCTCGTCGCCGCTGATCGTGACGGCGCAGACCATGTTGGAGCTCTCTTTGTTGACGGTGATGCCCTGCTGTTTGACCTCCGCGGGCAGGGAGGGTTCGGCGATGGAGACCTTGTTCTGCACGTCCACGGCGGCGATGTCCAGGTCGTAGCCCGGCTCGAAAAAGATTTTGATGAGCGAGGTGCCCGCGGAGGTGGAGGAGGACTCCATGTAGATCATCCCCTTGACGCCGTTGAGCTTGTCCTCCAGAGGGCGGGTGACGCTCTCTTCGACGTCGAAGGCGTTGGCGCCGGTGTAGTTGGCGGTGACGGTGACGGTGGGAGGCGTCACATCGGGAAACTCCTGTACCGGCAGCAGCGCCAGCGATAGGGTGCCCGCGATGACGATGAGCAGCGCGATGACCGACGCGAAGACGGGGCGCTTGATAAAAAAGATCGAAAACATCTACTTTTTGTCCTCTTCGGGTTGGACGGGCAGGCCGTCGCGGACCTTCATCAGCTGGGAGACGATGACGGCATCGCCCTCTTCCAGCCCTTTTTTGACAGCCACGAAGGTACGGGTGGTGAAAGCGACTTCGACGGTGCGGCGGGCCGCTTTGCCCTCCTTGACGACGTAGACGAACTTGCCCTGCTGGTCTTCGAAAAGCGCCTCGACGGGTACGGTGAAGAAGGGGTAGCGGTCGGTGACGAAGAGGTCGAGGTAGACGAAAGTGCCGGGCAGGAGCGCGCCGTCGGGGTTGGGAGCGGTGGCGCGCATCGTGACGGTGGAGGTCTGAAGATCGACCCGGTTGTCGGCGAAGTCGACGGTGGCGTTTAGCTCGGTGCGTTTAAGCATCTCGTCGGAGGCGGGAATGCGGATGACCGCCCGCTTGCGATCGGCACCCCCGTAATGCCGGATCTTCTGCGCCTCCTTTTCGCTGGGGCTGAAAGTGACGTAGATCGGGTCGATCCCCAGAATGCTTACCAGCGGGGTCGCTTCGCCCATGCCTACCAGGTTGCCCACATCCACTTTCCGCGCCCCGGCCCGGCCCGTGATGGGAGCGCGCACGATGGTATAGCCGAGGTTCAGCTTCGCATCCGCGATCTTCGCCTCGTCGGCCAGGATGGCCGCCTTGAACTCGGCCACCTGCGCCTCGAACTCCTCCAGCGTCGCCCGGGGGGCGAGCCCCTCGTCTACAAGCGGTCGGTAGCGGGCCACGTTGGCCTGGGCCAGGCGAAGGTGGGCTTCGTCCTTCTCTTTCTGGGCTTTGGCCGCGGCCAAAGCCGCTTTGTAGCGGTCGGGCTCGATCAAAAAGAGCTTCTGCCCCTTCTTGACGATCTGGCCGTCTTCGAAGTAGCGTGCGATCAGTTTTCCCGATACGCGGGCCCTGACTACCTGTTCGCTGCTCGCTTTGGCGGTGCCCGTGAAGGTCTCCCAGATGGCCACCGGCTTCTTGTGGGCGACGAGAATCTCCACCTGCAGCGGTGGAGGGACTTTGACGGCGGGAGAGCTTTCGTCGTTTCCGCAGCCGGAAAAGAGCGTGACCAGAAAGAGGGTGAGACCGAACAGGAGACGTCGCATCGACAACCTTTATGAAATATCGGGAAAAGTTATGGAATATGATAGAACAAAAGGGATTAATGAAAGGTTATGGCAGATTGGGACAATGGGAGCGTCGTAGAGCGGGAGGACTACTGCTCTCCGCTCTGTTTCTCCGCTTCCGCGACGAGGACCCCCTCGATCAGTTTATCGATATCGCCGTCGAGGATCGCGTCGACGTTGCTGAAGGCCTGGCCGCTGCGGGTGTCCTTGACCTGCTGGTAGGGGGCCAGGACGTAGCTTCG
>NZ_JAOZOZ010000034.1:0-4899 GCF_029933015.1 Hydrogenimonas sp.
CGCTCGAGATAGGCGCGATGGCTATCCTCCCTGGCATGGGCGAAAATCTTTCGGATCCCACGCCTGGTGAAAAACTCCGGATGCTTGACGAAATAGTACTCGCCCAGCTTGAAATCTCTGTAGCGGGGAATGACGTAATCGAGTTTGATGTCGAGAATGTCCCCGACCCGATCACCTACGAGAATTCCGGCGATTTCATCGTTTCGCAGCATATAGAGGGCTTTTTGGGACTGTTTGATCAGAGGGATGGAGACGATCTTTTCGATCTCCTCTTTATGGGTCTGTAGAAAATGGTCGAAGAGTTCCGAATCGATATCGGCTTTGACCAGATCGAACTTCTCTCTCGCTGTATAGTACTGATAGAGATAGTAGATATTGATCAGCACGATACCGAAGTTCAGAAATGCGACGGGAATCGAGTCGATAAGAATTCCGTAGATCGTAAAAAGCAGTGCGCCGAAGAGATTGATCCAGCGCAGTTTGACGATGGAAGCCATCGTCAGGGAGATCAGCACGATAACAGACGCCAGATATCCCAGCCACTCTACCCAGTCGAAACTCATAATGTCACATCCTCCCGTGCTATTTTTTCGTAGACCATCGGTTTTTTCTCAGGGACCCCCTCCCCGATTTCGATCGCCTCCCGCAGCCTCTTTTGCGCCTCTTCGAACTGTGCCTCGCTGCGGACATGCACATAGGCCAGCGGACGATCCCCGTCCGCCCTCTCTCCGATCTCGATGAAATCGGTAAATCCGACGGCGTAGTCGACGGCGTCGGTCGGCTTTCTGCGGCCGCCTCCCATCGCGACGACCGCCATACCGATAGCCCGAGTGTCCATCGCCTGGACGATCCCCTCCTTCGAAGCATAGACGGGACGGACGATCGGCGCTTTTTCGAGATAGTCATCGTACCGCTCCACGAAATCGGCAGGTCCGCCCAGTGCCGCCACCATCCGCGAGAACCGTTCGGCCGCCTCACCGGAATCGAGCGCCTTTTGCAGCCGCTTTCGGGCCTCCTCTTCCGTCGCCGCCAGATCGCCCAGAAGCAGCATCTGCACACAAAGCGCCATCGTCACTTCGTGAAGTTTCGGGTTGCGGTATTCACCGGTGAGATACCGCACCGCCTCCCGCACCTCCACGGCGTTGCCGGCGCTAGAGGCGAGGACCTGGTCCATGTTGGTGATCAGCGCCGTCGTGCGGCATCCTGCCCCATTGGCGACGGCCACGATGCTGCGGGCGAGCTCGCGGGAGCCTTCGTAATCGGGCATGAAGGCGCCGCTTCCGGCCTTGACATCCATCACCAGCGCCTCGAGCCCCGCCGCCAGTTTCTTGGAGAGGATCGAAGCGGTGATGAGGGGGATCGACTCCACCGTCGCCGTCACGTCGCGGATGGCGTAAAAGCGTCTGTCCGCCGGTGCCAGTTCGCCGGTCTGGCCGATGATGGCCACTCCCACTTCCCTGACCACTTTTCTGAAAAGTTCGTTGTCGGGTGCCGTGTCGTAACCGGGAATCGCGTCGAACTTGTCGAGCGTACCGCCCGTATGTCCCAGACCGCGACCGGAGATCATCGGCACATAGCCGCCGCACGCGGCGACCATGGGGCCGAGCATCAGGCTCACCACGTCCCCTACCCCGCCGGTGGAGTGTTTGTCCAGCACCGGTCCTGGCAGATGCAGACTTTTCCACTCCAGCACGTCGCCGCTGTCGCGCATCGCTTCGGTCAGGGCGATGCGTTCTTCCATCGTCATCCCCTGGAAATAGACCGCCATCGCGAAGGCCGCGATCTGCCCTTCGGAGACCGATCCCTCTTTGATACCCCGGACGAAAAACGCGATCTCGTCCCGGCTGAGCCTTTCACCGTCCCGTTTTTTGCGAATGATCTCCTGTGGTAGAAACATGGCCTTCCTTTAGAAGTTGTATTTGAGCGTATAGATCAGACCGTTGAGATAGTTGTAGTTGCCCAGTTTGTGCCAGGCGTAACGGTACTGGATACCGCCCGTCACATGTTTGGTGACATGCCACCATGCCGCCAGCGCCCCCTGCACACCCCAGGAAGAGGCGTCACCGAACTCCTGCCTCGATCCATCGTCGTTGAGATACATCGACTCGTCCCGCTCCCACTCGAATTCATGCCAGTTGGAGATCGAAAATTTCTGCTCGAACGCGGTGAAATCGTAGTTGAAAACCCATCCGCCCATATAACCGTTCCACATGCTTTCGTGAAAGGTGTCGTGGACATAGTGGAGACCGACGAAAGGCCGGGCGAAGAAGTTATCGGCCAGATATTTGTAGGCCAGACCGACCACCAGATTGTTCACCAGAAAGCCGTCACCGTAGAGATAGTAATCCTGGATATGGATCTGGACGTTCTTCATCGTCCCTTCGGTACCGGGGATGTTGATATCCAAAATCGGCTTGATGACCCAGCGACTGTCGTCGGGGGCATCGTCGGCATCGAAACGCTCGTCGGGATTCTCCCAGTCGGTAAAGAAGTAGAAATCGCCCCACGACCAGCCGGCACCCCCTTCAAGCTCGGCGTACCAGAAATCGTCGTAGGCCCCACCACCGCGATCGACGGTACCGTCGGTCCAGTCGAGATAGTTGAGATTGAGATCGAACCAGCTGAAGTCGGGAACATACCAGGACTTTTCCGCCTTTTTGGGTTTGTGTACCGCCACCAGTGCCGCTTCGTCGGGAAGCTGCGCAGAGATTTCGGCCTGGGCGTCTCCTGCACCTCCTGCCCAGAGCGGCCACACCGCCATTGCCGTCAAGGCACTTGCCGAGAAAAACTTTTTCCAGATTCGCATCGATCTCTCCCTACATCTTCACGGCAACATCGAGAGCGATCTCGAGCATAGCGTTGAATTTGGTCTGGCGCTCTTCGGAAGTGGTCTTGACACCGGTTCGGATATGGTCGCTGACGGTCAGGATCGTCAGCGCCTTCGCACCATACTCGGCGGCCACGCCGTAGAGCCCCGCCGCCTCCATGTCGATGCCCAGAATGTTCAGCTTCTCCATTAGGTCGAACATCTCGGGCTGGGGCGTGTAGAAGAGGTCGGCAGAGTAGATGTTGCCCACCTTCACGTCGACTCCCCGTTCCGCCGCTGTATCGACCGCATTTCTAAGCAGTTCGTAGTCGCATATCGCGGCAAAATCATGACCGTTGAAGCGCATGCGGTTGACCTTGGAGTCGGTACACGCTCCCATCCCGATGATGACGTCGAGCACCTCGATATCCCGGCTGACGGCTCCGCAGGTTCCGACGCGGATGATATTCTTGACACCGTATTCGGTGATCAACTCGGTAGCATAGATCGACGCGGAGGGTATCCCCATCCCACTGCCCATAACAGAAACTTTTTTGCCCTTGTAGGTGCCGGTGAATCCGAACATATTCCGCACGTCGGTGACGAGTCGGGCATCCTCCATGAAGTTTTCGGCGATATGTTTGGCACGCAGAGGATCACCCGGCAGCAGGACGGTTTCGGCGAAATCTCCGGGGTTGGCGTTGATGTGGGGGGTCGGCATGTTGGCTCCTTTGGAATGAAAAGTTAAAAATGAATAATGAAAAATTCAGGATGGCGCGTTGCGCCGTTTTATTTTTTGTAAATATCATCGTAAAAGCTTTGGCCTACGAGCAGGGGCCTAAGATCGTGGTGTGAGGCGATGGTCTGGCCAATGTCGGCGAAGGTGTAGCGTTTGCCGATGTTGACCGGTTTGATCTTTCGGCCGTAGACCAGGACGGGAATGTGCTCTCGGGTGTGGTCGGTGCCCCACCAGGTCGGGTCACAGCCGTGGTCGGCCGTGATGATCAGCATGTCATCCTCCTTCAGCCGCGCTACCATCTCGGGCAGGCGCCGGTCGAAATACTCTAAAGCGGCGGCGTAGCCGGATATGTTCCTTCGATGGCCGTAGTCGGCGTCGAAGTTGACGAAATTGGTGAAGACGATGGCCTCCCTGTCAGTCGGTGCCTCCTCGAGGGCTTTAAGGGTAGTGTCGAAAAGATCCTCGATACCGTTGGCCTTATAGGCTTTCGTGATGCCCCGGCCGGCGAAGATGTCTTTGATCTTGCCCACGCTGATCACCTCCCCGCCGGCGGCTTTCATCTTGTCGAGCACCGTTTCGGCCGGCGGCTCCACCGAATAGTCGTGGCGGTTGCCCGTGCGCCGGAAGTTTTCGGGCGAATCCCCGACGAAAGGACGGGCGATGACCCGGGCGATGTTGTAGCGGTCCACCAGTTTTCTCGTCTTTTCGCAGACGTCGTAGAGTCGCTCCAGGCCGAAGGTCTCCTCGTGGGCGGCGATCTGAAAGACGCTGTCGGCGGAGGTATAGACGATGGGCTTGCCCGTCTTCATGTGCTCTTCGCCCAGCCGTTTGATGATCTCCGTACCCGATGCGTGACAGTTGCCCAGATACCCCGGCACCCCCGTCTCCTTCACAAAAGCTTCCAGCAGCTCCGGCGGAAAGCTGTCGGTCTTCTTTTTGAAATAGCCCCATGTGAAGGTGACGGGCGCCCCCATCATCTCCCAGTGGCCGCTGGAGGTGTCCTTGCCCGTCGAGACCTCGGCGGCGAAACCGTAGGCGGCTTCGGGGATCACATCGTCGTCGAGCCCGTCGGGGTAACACCCTCCCCAGCTCTCCTTGGCAGCGAATCCGAGACCGAAACGGTTCATGTTGGGCAGGTGCAAAGGGCCGCTGCGGCCCTCCTCCGCCAGTCCGGCAGCACAGAAAGCCGCGATGTTGCAGAGGGTATTGGCTCCGTCGTCGTTGAACGGCCTCCCCTCTTTCGTCACATCCCTGAAACGGCATGCGTCTTCAGCACCGCCGATGCCGAAAGAGTCAAGCAAAAGTATAATGGTTCTTTTCATGGTCTGCCTTTCACAATTGGTCATTTGCCGCT
>NZ_JAOZOZ010000034.1:4999-6861 GCF_029933015.1 Hydrogenimonas sp.
CCAATCGCTGTGCGCAAAGCGCACAAATGATCCATCATGACTTTTAATGACCTTACACATCAATATCCACCTTTGCCTGTCTGTTCCACTTCGTACCCCAGGGTTTTGAGCAGATTGCCCAAAAGAGAGCTCGCTCCGAACCGGAAATGTCTTTTGTCCACCCATCCGCTTCCCATGATCTTTTCGGCGAGCTCCAGATAGGCCCTCGCCGCTTCCGCGTCCCGGACACCGCCGGCCGCTTTGAAACCGACAGAAGGATTGGCTTTCCTGATCGTCTCCAGCATCACCTCCGCCGCTTCCAGCGTGGCGTTGACCTTCACCTTGCCCGTGGAGGTTTTGATAAAATGGGCCCCTGCGTCGATGGCGATCTCGCTGGCTTTGGCGATCAGAGAGGGCTTTTTCAGTTCACCCGTCTCCAGGATCACTTTGAGTTTCACCTCGTCGCCGCAGACGATACGACACGCCTTGACCAGGTCGAAACCTACACGATCGTTTCCCTTTTTGAAGGCTCTCCAGGGAAAGACCACGTCCACCTCGTCGGCACCGTAGGCGACGGCTGCCCGTGTCTCGGCCACGGCGATCTCGATATCGTCGTCACCCCAGGGAAAGTTGGTCACCGTCGCCACTTTGATCTGTGGCGTCTCCTGCTCTTTGAGCACCTTTTTGGCCAGAGGAACGAAGCGAGGGTAGATACACACGGCCGCCGTGTCTCCCGCCGGCGTATGGGCGTCATGACAGAGCCTGGTGATCTTTTCACGGGTGTCGTCGTCGTTTAATGATGTCAGATCCATCAGGCCTATCGCTTTTTTCGCCGCATCTTCGAGTTTCATATCGAACCTTTACATCAATTTAATAGCGATGAAGATACCTACCAGCGTGGCGCTCATGAAATTGCTGAGCGTTCCCGCCAATACCGCTTTCATCCCCATTTTGGCGATCTCGCCCCGTCTCGTCGGTGCGATGACCCCCAGACCGCCCAGCAGAATCGCCAGGGAGGAGAGATTGGCGAAACCGCACAGCGCCACTGTAGCGATCGCCATGGAGTGGGGGTCGAGACTCTCTTTCATCTTCACCAGGTCGATATAGGCGACGAATTCGTTGATGATCAGTTTGATCCCCAGTAGCGAGCCGATCTCGGTGGCATGCTCCCAGGGAACCCCCAGCACGAAAGCGACAGGCGAGAAGAGATAGCCGAGAATCTGCTGGATCGTGATGTTTTCGGCACCGAAAAGCCCACCGATACCACCCACCATCATGTTCAAAAGGGCGATCAGCGCCACGAAGGCGATCAGCATGGCCCCGACGTTAGCCGCCAGTTTCAGACCGTCGGAGGCGCCGATGGCGGCAGCGTCGATGACGTTGACGGCACCCATCTCCTCCTCCTGCTCCTCTTTGATTTTCTCCTCCACATCACTTTTTGGCATTTCTGTTTCGGGTTCGAGCATTTTTGCCATCAACAAACCGCCGGGTGCCGCCATAAAGGAGGCCGCGATCAGATAGTTGAGACTTATGCCCATCGAGGCGTATCCCGCCAGGACGGCGCCCGCGACGGAGGCAAGTCCTCCGGACATGATGGCGAAAAGTTCCGAGCGTGTCATCGTCGGCAGATAGGGTTTGACCACCAGTGGCGCTTCGGTCTGCCCCACGAAGATATTGGCCGCCGCCGAAAGAGACTCCACTGGAGAGGTTTTGAGCAGTTTCTGCAGGCCACCGCCCATCACCTTGATGATCACCTGCATGATTTTCAGGTAGTAGAGCACCGACATCAAAGCCGCGAAAAAGATGATGACGGGCAGGACCTTGATGGCGAAGATGAAGCCACTCTGTTTCACGTCCGCCAGAGATCCGAAGACAAATCCGAT
>NZ_JAOZOZ010000034.1:6961-10074 GCF_029933015.1 Hydrogenimonas sp.
GAATCTATTATGTCTTCACGAATTTCATTTAAAATTCATTATAACCTTATAAAATTAAATTTTTATTTATCTGAAAGGGAAGAGAAGCCGGTCGGTAAAAATGGCCCCTTTCATGGGCGATTCCTACTCGTTTCTGAGGACTTTGAGGGGATCGACCTGTGAAGCTTTCCTGGCGGGATAGAGAGACGAGAAGAGCGTAATCAGAAAGGCGCCCACGATGATACTGACGAAATCGACGATATCCAGATCCAGAGGCAGCCTGCTCGTACCGTAGACATCTTCGGGAAGGGTGACGATATCGAAACGGCTCAACAGCTCCATGCCGCCCAGGCCCAGTACGGCCCCGACGAAGACACCACCCAGCCCTATGATGAGCCCCAGTCTGAAAAAGATCTGCATGATCTCCCGTTTCGACGCCCCCAGAGAGAGCAGCAAAGCCACTTCGCTTCTGCGGTTCATGACGGTCATGAGCAGCGAACTGACGATATTGAGCGACGCGATCAGGATGATCAGCATCAAAACGATGAAGAGGGCCCGTTTCTCCATCTGCATCGCCGCGAAGAAGTTGCCGTTTTGCTGCCACCACCCGATGATGCCCACCGAGCCCGGAAGCTCTTCCTTGATCTGTTCGATGTCGCGCATCGGATGGTCCGACTCGATATGGATGCCGTCGTAACGGCCCGGTTCGCGTCCCAGGATCTTTTCGAACGTCCTGAAAGAGGTGTAGTAGTAGCTCTCGTCGTAGGAGTTGAGCCCCGAGCGGAAAAGCCCCTCGATTTTGAAACGCTTGGAAAGGGGCATCAGCGAAAGTCCCGCCGGCTGGAGTTTCGAAAAGATGAACATGATCCTGTCGCCGATATGAAGATTGAGGTGCTCCGCCAGAGGCCGGCCGATGATGACACCGTACTTTCCGAAAGGTTTGGTGTAGGCTTTGGCGAAGACTTCGTTGACGAGTTTTTCCCTCTCCGGGTCGATGCCGAACATCAGTCCCCCTTTGAGGGTACCGCCTTTTCGCACCATCACCTGGGTCTGCATGTAGGGGCTGAAACGAAGATCGGGAAATTTGTCTTCCAGAGAGGCTACCAGATCGTCATCGATGGCATGAGGGAGTTTCGGATAGACGGTCAGGGGGTAGTTCATCACGAAAAGACGTTTTTCGAACTCCTTCTCCATCCCGTTCATGATCGCCATGGCGATGATCAATACCGTCACGCCGATGGCGATACCCAAAAAAGCGAGAATGGCCGAAAGAAAGATGAAAGGATGCTCTTTGTCGAAGCGCAGATAGCGCCGTACCATCGTGTTGACGAAACGGGGGTTCATGAAATCGCCTCCGGCGATTTGCGGGAAACGGGAAACGGGAAACGGGAAACGGATGGCCGCTGAGCGGCCATTATTGAGACAAAAGAAGCGCTGTAGAGCATTCTGACCTGTTCACTGTTCACGGTTTACCGTTCACTCACCCTTTTCCGCGAGCAATCCTCTTTTCGGGCCGCTTCTGCCGCAGCAGTGTTTGTACTTCTTGCCGCTGCCGCAGGGGCAGGGGTCGTTGCGTTTGGGCTTTTTGCTGCCGGTGAGGGGTGCAAGCTCCTCCTCCTTGTTGGTGGAGAGGTTTTCCATTTCAGCTTCCATCTGGGCGCGCATACGCTCGATCGCCTCCTGCTCCTGCTGCATCTCCTCTTCCGATTTGAAGCGGATGAGATAGAGGGTTTTGAGCGCTTCGAACTTGATCGACTCGACCAGTTCGGTAAAGAGGTTGTAGCTCTCTTTTTTGTACTCGACCAGGGGATCCTTCTGGTTGTAACCCCGAAGGCCGATACCGGTCTTGAGGATATCCATCTGGTAGAGGTGGTCGCGCCATGCGTTGTCGAGGACCTGCAGATAGATGATCCTCTCGATCTCGTTGCGCTGATCGGGATGAATCGCGCCCATTTTGCTCTCGTAGCGCGCTTTGAGTTCGCCGAGCAGATACTCTCTCAGATCCGAATACTCTTTTCCCTCCAGCTCTTCCGGCTCGAACGCCTCGCCCAGCTCTTCGAGGAGTTTCAGACGCAGCCGCTCCAGGTCGAAATCCTCCTGGGGCGCCCCGTCGAAGATACCGCACTCCATCATCAGATGCTCCAGATACTCTTCCCTGACCGCATCGATCTTTTCGGAGATGTTGAATTCCGGGTTCAGCAATTCGTGGCGGAACTTATAGACCAGCTTTCTCTGCTCGTTTGCGACATCGTCGTACTCGAGCAGGTGTTTACGCGATTCGAAGTGGAGATTTTCGACCTTTTTCTGCGCCTTCTCGACGGCACGGGTCACCATCTTCGATTCGATGTATTCCCCCTCTTCGACACCCATCTTGTCCATGATCGTCTTGATCCGCTCGCTGCCGAAGATGCGCAGCAGATGGTCTTCGAGACTCAGGTAGAAGCGGCTCTCACCCGGATCGCCCTGGCGTCCAGAACGGCCCCGCAGCTGGTTGTCGATACGGCGGCTTTCGTGCCGTTCGGTACCGATGATGTAGAGGCCGCCCAGCTTGCGCACTTCGTCGTCGATCTTGATGTCGACACCCCGGCCCGCCATGTTGGTGGCGATGGTGACGGCCCCTTTTTTGCCCGCGTCCTTGATGATCTCCGCCTCGTGCTCGTGGTTTTTGGCGTTGAGGACATTGTGGGGGATCTTCTCTTTTTTGAGCAGTTCGTGAAGCACTTCGGACTTCTCGATGGAAGCGGTTCCCACCAGGACCGGCTGCCCCTTTTTGTTGCGCTCTTTGATGTCGCGTATGACGGCGTCGAACTTCTCCCGCTCGGTTTTGTAGATCAGATCGGGCATATCCTTTCGGATCACCGGGACGTTGGTCGGGATCGAGATGACGTCCAGCCCGTAGATCTCGGCGAACTCCGTCGCTTCGGTCTGGGCCGTACCGGTCATACCCGCCAGTTTTTCATACATCCGGAAGTAGTTCTGGAAGGTGATGTCGGCCAGTGTCTGGGACTCCTCCTTGATCTCGACCCCCTCTTTGGCTTCCAGGGCCTGGTGAAGTCCCTCGCTGAAACGGCGCCCTTCACTCAGGCGTCCGGTGAACTCGTCGACGATGACGATCTCGCCGTCCTTGACGACGT
>NZ_JAOZOZ010000034.1:10174-15050 GCF_029933015.1 Hydrogenimonas sp.
CTCAGGCGTCCGGTGAACTCGTCGACGATGACGATCTCGCCGTCCTTGACGACGTAGTCCACATCCCGTTCGAAGAGATGGTGGGCTTTGAGGGCCTGATCGAGATGGTGGGCCAAAATCGCGTTCTCCATCGCGTAGAGGTTGTCGACACCGAAGAGTTTCTCGGCTTTTTCGATCCCCTTTTCGGTCACCAGGATGACACGGTTCTTCTCGTCGACCGTGAAATCCTCGTCCCGGACCATCTGAAGGGCCACTTTGTCGGCTCTGACATAGTTGTCGAGTTTGCTTTTGGTGGGTCCGGAGATGATGAGCGGCGTACGCGCCTCGTCGATCAGGATCGAGTCCACTTCGTCGACGATGGCGTAGTAGTGCTCCCGCTGCACCATCTCGTCGAGGGAGTATTTCATGTTGTCACGCAGGTAGTCGAAACCGAACTCGTTGTTGGTACCGTAGGTGATGTCGGCGTCGTACTGCGCCTTGCGGGTGGCGTCGTCGGGGATGTCCGCCGTTATCGTTCCGACCGAGTAGCCGAGGAAATTGTAGATTTTCCCCATGTCGTTGGCGTCGCGTTTGGCCAGATAGTCGTTGACCGTGACGACGTGGACACCCTTGCCCAGCATCGCGTTGAGGACGACCGGAAGGGTGGCGACGAGGGTTTTACCCTCCCCCGTCTTCATTTCGGCGATCTTGTTGTCGTGGAGGACCATGCCCCCGATGAGCTGGACGTCGAAGTGGCGCATGCCCACGGTCCGCTTGGCCGCTTCACGGGTGATGGCGAAGGAGTCGAAGAGCACGTCGTCGAGGGTCTTCTCTCCGCTGAGAACACTCTCTTTGAGGGCGTTGAAGGACTCTTTGAGCTCCTCGTCGTCCATCTTTTCGTATTTCGGCTCGAGGGCGTTGATCTTTTTGACTTTTTTGGCATATTTTTTCAGTTCTCTGTCGTTGGCCGTTCCGACAATGGTACGAAAAACCGATTTTATCATTCTCATTTACCTTTTAAGTGGTGGGACAATCTGCATCTGTATTCTGGTAGCGGATTATTAAGCGCGCTATTTTATCACAATTTCACATAGCTTCCTATAAAATCGGACTATGCATAAAATAATCACAGCGCTATCACTTGCGACCGCCCTCTTCGCCTCTCTGCCTGTCCCGCAGCAGCTGCAGGCCGATTTCAACCAGACGGTTCTCAATACCGAAAACAACCAGACCCTCCACTACAGCGGCCATGTAGCCATGAAACTCCCCAACCGGGCCAAATGGAGCTACACCGTACCCGTCGCCAAAACCATCTGCCTCACCAAAGAGCGGGCATGGGTGATCGAGCCGGAGCTGGAACAGGCGACCCTCTACCGCCTCGACAGGACGATCCCCATTCTCGCGATCCTGGAAAAAGCGGAAAAGATCGGTGACAATCTCTACAAAGCGGAATACAACGGCATCGACTACACGATCCGCGTGGATGGGAAGAAGCGTCTCGAAAGCGTCGAATATACCGACGAGCTGGGAAACCGCGTCACGCTCCGCTTCGGGGCGATCGACACCTCACCGCTGGAGGATTCCCGACTGAAGTGTGACATCCCCGAAGATTACGACATCATCGACGGAAGATTCTGAAACCGCATTCGTCGTCTCAGTATTTGACGGGTTTCTGCCTGATCAGCTCCAGACACTTCTCGAGTGTCTCGGTCTGAAGACGGATATTCTGAATATAGACGAAATCGACCTCGATACCGTACTGCTTGTCCGCCAGTTCGATGATCATCTTTTTGAACTTCGCTTTTCCCTGGGAGGTCAGAAGCGTTTCGGCCCAGAAACTTCCCAACGCCGTCTGCA
The DNA here is from genome assembly GCF_029933015.1 of Hydrogenimonas sp. Classification (GTDB taxonomy): domain Bacteria; phylum Campylobacterota; class Campylobacteria; order Campylobacterales; family Hydrogenimonadaceae; genus Hydrogenimonas. Next base: position 12,011 of record NZ_JAOZOZ010000034.1, read on the forward strand.
CCACATCCATCAGCTGGATTTCGTTTCGTTCGATATCGCGACCCTGAAGCACGAGAGAGAGTTCGACATTGACGGGCTCGCCGTTTTTTTTCTGCAAAACCGTTGTTTCGAGCCGGTCCAGATGAAGCTGTCCCGCAAAAAGAAGCAAAGGAACGAGAAGAGATAGAAGGATTTTTTTCATGAAAGAGATCCCCTCAAGAGAGAGGCGGCCGGGAAACGCCGGCCGCTGAAAGTGCCGGAATTATCCGACCATGTAGTCGAGCGTCTCTTTGTCGACCTTGTCGAAGCTGAGATATTTGTAGACGTCTTCCTCTTTGCCGGCGATCGCCTGGGGCACGATTTCGAGGTACTCCTCTTTGCTGGGGATTTTGCCCAGCAGTGCACAGACAGCCGCGAGCTCTGCGGAGCCCAGATAGACCTGCGCCCCGTTTCCGAGGCGGTTGTCGAAGTTTCGCGTCGAGGTCGAGAAGACGGTGGCGTTGTCGCGAACACGCGCCTGGTTACCCATACAGAGTGAACATCCGGGGATTTCGGTACGCGCACCCGCCTGTCCGAAGATGGCGTAGTATCCCTCTTCGATCAGCTGCTTCTCGTCCATTTTGGTCGGCGGAGCGATCCACAGACGTGTCGGAACCTGGCCGCGGCCTTTGAGCACTTCACCCAGTGCGCGGAAAAGACCGATGTTTGTCATACAGGAGCCGACGAAGACCTCGTCGATGTTTTTCGGGCGCTTCGGATCGGCGAGCACTTCGCTCAGTGTCGCGACGTCGTCCGGATCGTTCGGGCACGCGACGATCGGTTCGGTCACTTCGTTCAGGTCGATCTCGATGACCGCCGCGTATTCGGCGTTTTCGTCCGGTTCCATCAGCGTCGGGTTCTCGAGCCATTTTTTCATGTTGTCGATGCGGCGCTGGATCGTACGCTTGTCTTCGTAGCCCTGTTCGATCATCGCTTCCAGCAGCTTGATGTTGGAGTTGATGTACTCGATGACCGGTTCTTTGTCCAGGCGTACCGTACAGGCCGCCGCGCTCCGCTCCGCTGAAGCGTCGGAGAGTTCGAACGCCTGCTCGCATTTGAGGAACGGCAGACCCTCGATCTCGAGAACGCGGCCGGCGAAGATGTTTTTCTTGCCTTTTTTCTCGACGGTCAGCAGTCCCTGCTTGATGGCGAAGTAGGGAATCGCGTTGACCAGGTCACGGAGCGTGATTCCCGGCTGCAGCTCGCCCTTGAAGCGTACCAGGACAGACTCGGGCATGTTCAGAGGCATCGTGCCGGTGACCGCCGCGAAAGCGACCAGACCCGAACCCGCGGGGAAGCTGATACCGATCGGGAAGCGGGTGTGGCTGTCGCCGCCCGTACCGACCGTGTCGGGAAGAACCATACGGTTGAGCCAGCTGTGGATGACGCCGTCGCCGGGACGCAGGATCACGCCGCCGCGGCTCGTCCAGAACGGAGGCAGCGTGTGCTGAAGCTCGACGTCCGACGGTTTCGGGTAGGCCGCCGTGTGACAGAAGGACTGCATGACCAGGTCGGCACCGAAGCTGAGTGCCGCCAGCTCTTTGATCTCGTCGCGGGTCATCGGACCGGTCGTGTCCTGGCTTCCGACGGTGGAGACTTGCGGCTCGACGTACATGCCGGGGCGTACACCCTCCATGCCGCACGCTTTGCCCACCATCTTCTGTGCCAGTGTATAGCCGACACCCTCTTTGCCCTCGGGCTGCTCGGGACGCGCGAAGATGTTCTCTTCACCCATACCGAGGACTTCGCGGGCTTTGCGGGTCAGGTTCCGGCCGATGATCAGCGGGATACGTCCGCCGGCGCGGAACTCGTCGGGTAGCGTGTTGGGCTTGAGCTTGAATTCGCTGACCACTTCGCCGTTTTTGTAGATCTTGCCTTCGTAGGGTTTGATCGTGATGACGTCGCCCATTTCGAGTTTGTCCACCGGCGCTTCGATCGGGAGCGCGCCGGAGTCTTCGGCCGTGTTGAAGAAGATCGGCGCGATGATTCCGCCGATGATGACACCGCCCGTACGCTTGTTGGGAACGCCGGGGATATCTTCGCCCAGGTGCCACTGGACCGAGTTGATACCCGATTTACGGGAAGACCCGGTACCGACGACATCGCCGACGTAGGCGACCGGATGGCCCTTCTCTTTGAGTTTCTTGATCGTACCGATCGGATCCTCCATCTTCGCGGCCAGCATGCTGTTGGCGTGAAGCGGAATGTCGCTTCGCGTGAAGGCTTCGCTCGCCGGTGAGAGGTCGTCCGTGTTGGTTTCACCCGGAACCTTGAAGACGGTGACGGTGATCTCTTCGGGAAGTTCGGGACGGTTCAGGAACCACTCGGCGTTCGCCCAGCTCTCCAGAACCTCTTTGGCGTATTTGTTGCCTTTGTCGGCGAGTTCCTTGACATCGTTGAAGGCGTCGTAGACGAGCAGCGTATGCTTGAGCTGATTGGCCGCTTCCTGGGCGATTTCAGGATCTTTGTGCTCCAGCGCGTCGACCAGGGGTTTGACGTTGAAACCGCCCAGCATCATGCCGAGCATCTTCACGGCTCGCAGCGGGGAGATGGCGGCCGTCTTCGCCTTGCCCTGGACGATGTCGTTCAGAAACGCGGCTTTGACGTAGGCCGCATCGTCGACTCCCGGGGGGACGCGGTTTTCGAGCAGATCGAGAAGCTTCTCCTCCTCGACGATCGGAATCTCTTTGAGAAGTTCGATAACCTGCGCGGTCTGCTCCGCGTTCAGCGGAAGCGGAGGAACGCCCAGCGCCTCGCGCTCTTTCACATGCTTTTCATAATCGGCCATAAAACCCATTATTTCTCCTTCATTATGGTGTGATCTGTCTATTTTATCAAAGAGTCGGTTATTTTCTTATGGGTTGTAACGATACGTAACAGGTAAATTTTCATGTGTGTTGAATGGTAACGTCGGAGTGAATGGTGAACGGGAAACGGGAAACGGGAAATGGGAAACGGGAAATGGAAAATGGAAATTTGACGTCCGTCAGCTTAAATCACGATGAGACGATATGCAAACACC
>NZ_JAOZOZ010000144.1 GCF_029933015.1 Hydrogenimonas sp.
GGCTGCTGGTGGCGATTTTTGCCACGATGAACATCATGTGGATCGCCATCGCCCAGTATACGGGAATGTTCACCGGGATGCGCAGCGACGTGAAGCAGGTGCTCAACATCGCCGAATGGGTCCTGGCGACGCCGACGCTCTTCTACAGCGGATGGGTCTTTTTCCGCGGGGCCTGGTACGGCCTGAAAAACCGCTTCATCAACATGGACGTGCTGGTGGCCACAGGCGCCACGCTGGCCTATCTCTACTCGCTCTGGGCGATGGTGACGGGCAAGGGCGAGGTCTATTTCGATTCGGTGACGATGATCATCACTTTCGTGCTTTCGGGCAAATATCTGGAAGTGCTCAGCAAGAAGCGGGCCGCCGACACGATGGACGCCCTCTCCAACGCTCTGCCGACGGAGGTGACGGTGGTGGAGAACGACGAGAAGGCGATGATCCCCGTCGAGGAGGTGAAACCGGGCGACATCATCGAGATCCGTCCGGGCGAGAAGGTGGCGATCGACGGGGTCGTCGTAGCGGGCGAGGGGAGCTTCGACGAGAGCTCGCTCACCGGCGAGAGCGAGCCCATCTACAAACGTCCCGGCGACGAGATCGTCAGCGGCTCCGTGGCGCTGGATGGCGTGGTGCGCTACGAAGCGACGAAGGATTACAGCTCCTCGATGCTCACGACGCTGGTGGGGCTGCTGGAGGAGTCCCTGACCAAAAAGCCGAAGATCGAGCAGCTGGCCAACGAAGTGTCGGGATATTTTTCGGTGACGATCCTCTCCATCGCGGCGCTGACCTTCATCGGCTGGTTCTGGATGAGTGGAGAGTTCGAGCGGGCGCTGGTGGTGAGCATCTCGGTCATCGTCATCGCCTGCCCCTGCGCCCTGGGGCTGGCCACGCCGGTGGCCACGCTGATCGGCATCAACCTCGCGGCGCGGCGCGGCGTGCTCTTCAAGGAGGCGGCCTTCATCGAGACGATGGCCAAGGCCGACACGCTGGTGCTGGACAAGACCGGCACCATCACCGAGGGCAAGCCCCACGTGGTCAGTTACGAAGCCTACGCCGATTACGATCCGAACTGGCTCTACGCCCTGGTCAAGAGCTCGATCCACCCCGTCAGCCACGGGATCGAAAGGTATCTCAAAGAGCATCACGAAAACCTGCGGGAGGTGCCGCTGGAGGAGGTGAAGCAGATCCAGGCCCGCGGCATCCGGGCCCTCTGTGAAGGGCACGAACTGCTGGGCGGCAACGGCAAACTGATGGAGGAGTTCGGCATCGAGGTGGACGGGGAGAGTGAATACACCCTCTTTTTCTTCGCCGTGGACGGTCGGGTCGTGGCGAAGTTCGAGCTGCGGGATCTGCCCAAGCCGGGAGCCAAAGAGGCGATCGAGGAGATCAGAAAACTGGGTATCGACGTGGTGATGCTCACCGGAGACAACGAAAAGGCCGCGGCAAGAGTGGCCGAAGAGGTGGGCGTGCCCCACTATCGGGCCGGGCTTTTCCCCGAAGAGAAGGCCGAAGAGATCGACAGACTGCACGCCGAAGGGCGTGTGGTGGTCATGGCGGGCGACGGGATCAACGACGCTTTGGCACTTTCAAAAAGCGACATCGCCATCGCGATGGGAAGCGGTTCGGACGTGGCTCTGGAGGTCAGCGACGTGGTGCTGCTGGACGATCGCATCACGTCGCTGCGCGACGCCTTTCTGATCAGCCGCCGGACTTTCAAGTTCGTCAAGCAGAACCTCGCCCTCTCGGTCATCTACAACTCCATCACGATTCCCCTGGCGGTGGCGGGGTACGTGATCCCGCTGGTGGCGGCTCTGTCGATGAGCCTCAGCTCGCTGCTGGTGGTGGGCAACAGCATGCGGATCAAGAGTGCGTTCAAAGAGAAGTGAATGGTATAATAAGAGGATCAAGGAGGCCCGTATGGACGCATTGAAACTCGAATCGCTGCCACACTATACCTACGAAGACTACAAAGGGTGGGAAGGTGACTGGGAACTGATCTATGGCGTGCCTCACGCTATGGCACCTTCGCCGGTAAAGATTCATCAGAAACTGATGGGGCGTATTTTCTCGCTGCTGGATGAAATGTTGAAAGAGTGTCCGGAGTGCGAAGTGTTGCTGGAAGAGGATTGGAAAGTCAGAGAGGACCTCGTCCTGCGTCCCGATGTCGCGGTCGTGTGCCGAGATACGGAAACGCGATACATCGCCAAGACCCCCGAAGTTATCTTCGAAATCCTCAGCCCCTCCACGGCGGATCGGGACGAAAACCTCAAATACGCCATCTACGAACGCGAAGGGGTGAAGTACTACATCCTCGTCTACCCCGAAGAGTTGACCGCGAAAGTTTTCAAAAACAGGGAGGATGGATTAAAAAAAGTGGGGGATTATACGATGGAAACGTTGGATTTCACGGATGTGAGCTGTCCGGTGACTTTCGACTTCGACAAGCTCTTTTCCCGCTTTAGATAATCGGTATCTTTAAGCCCCCGCCCAGTCGGGGCGTGATAGCATAAAAAAAATCAATACAAAAGGATGGCGTATGGAATACATCGATATGAGCTCGGACGAGTTTCTGGCGGAGCTGGAGAAGACGAAAAAATTCACCGACAAAGTCTGCAAGCAGTTCGGATGGGTCTACAATCCGATGGAGGATGTCAACGAAGGGGTGCAGATGGGTCTGGCGCGCAACAAGATGCTCTACGGCAAGCGGTGGTGTCCGTGCTACATGGTCGTCGAGGACGAAAACGGCAACCATGTCAGCGCCGACAACCGCCTCTGCCCCTGCAAACCGGCCATCGAACGCGAGATCCCCGAAGAGGGCAAGTGTCACTGCGGGATTTTCTGTACGCCGGAGTACGCGGCGACGCACGAGCATTGATCGTTGAAAAAAAGGATGGAAATGGTCGTACATATCGTGATGTTTCGGTTCAAAGAGGAGAACAAGGCGGCGAATCTTGAGAGGGTCAAAGAGATGCTCGAAGCGCTGCCCGAAAAGATTCCGTCGTTGAGGTCGATGGAGGTGGGGATCGATTTTCTCCATTCGGAGCGCTCGATGGATCTGGTGCTCACCTCCACGTTCGACGACCGTGAGGGGCTGGACGCCTACCGGGTGCATCCGGCCCATGTCGAGGTGGTGAACGTGATCAAAGAGGTTTCCGAAGAGAGCCGGGTGGTCGACTACGAAAAGGGTGCGTAAGTGAGCAGCGGAATTTTGGCGATGATGCTGGGGGTCTCCACGCTGCTGGGAGCCTTCGGACTCTTCGCGCTGCTGTGGGGACACAAGACCGGCCAGTTCGAAGACAAGCACAAATTTCTCGACGGGGCGCTCTACGACGGCGAAGAGGAGCTAAAAGACGCCGTGATGATGCAGAAGAAGCGCGAAGAGATCGAAAAAAAGAAGCGTGACAAAAGGCGCGAAGACAAACGGGTGATGCCCGATTAAAGTATTGAGTGTTGAGTGCTGAGTATTGAGTGGAAAAAGGAAATAGAATGTATCCAGCGGGGATGCCGACGGGTGGACATGTGATCAATACCGGAGCGCTGCCGGGCTTTTTGACCTGGGCGGCGCTGATTTTGCTGGTGATGGGTCTGGTGTGGGTGATAGAGCGACGGTGAAGGCGCTTTTTCTGGACCGTGACGGGGTGATCAATATCGACCACGGCTACGTGAGCCGGGTGGAGGATTTCGAATTTGTCCCAGGGATTCTCGATTTTATAAAAACAGCCCAGAAAAAGGGCTATCTGCCCATCGTCGTGACCAACCAGTCGGGGATCGGAAGAGGCTATTACAGCTGTGAGGATTTCGAAAAACTGACGGACCATATGCTCGAAAAGATGCGTGAAGCGGGCATAGAGATCGACCGGTCGCAGGTGTTCTTCTGCCCTCACGATCCCGACGAAGGATGCGCCTGCCGCAAACCGATGCCCGGAATGTTCCTCGAAGCGGCCGAAAGATTCGGCATCGACATGAAAAATTCCGTCATGATCGGTGACAAACCCAGCGATATCGAAGCGGCGAAGCGTGCGGGAGTGGGGCG
>NZ_JAOZOZ010000145.1 GCF_029933015.1 Hydrogenimonas sp.
GCCGGCGTCACGCCGCTGATCTGGCTCGCCGCCTGCAGGGTGGGAGGACGGAAACGTTCGAGTTTCTCCTTGATCTCGTTGCTGAGCCCCGAAATCTTTCCGAAATCCATGTCTTCCGGAATGCGGATATCCAGCATTTCGTGCATCTTTTCGATCTGCTCTCTCTGCTTCTGGATATATTTGTCGTACTTGGCGTGGATCATCAGCTGCTCTTTGACTTCGTCGGGCCATTCACGCGTTTCCGGAATGAGCCGTCCCAGCTTCTCCATCGTGAAATCGGCCCGGCCCACGATCAGTTTCAGCGGCGTCTTGTCGGTGATCTTCTCCACCCCCAGCTCTTCGAGGAACTTCAGATTCTCTTTGGAAGGTGTCAGGAAACGCTCTTCCATCAGTCTGATCCCCTCGTCGATCAACTCCTTTTTGCGAAGCATCTTCGCATAGGTCGTCTCGTCGATCAGACCGTAGGCGTGCCCGTAGCGCATCAGGCGAAGGTCGGCGTTGTCCTCTCTGAGCATCAGGCGGTATTCGGCCCGGCTCGTGAACATCCGGTAGGGCTCTTTGGTCCCCTTGGTGACCAGGTCGTCGATCAGCACGCCGATATAGGCTTCGTCGCGCCCGAGGACGAAGGGCTCTTTCCCTTCGATCGCCAAAGCGGCGTTGATACCCGCCATCAATCCCTGGGCCGCCGCCTCCTCGTAGCCGGTGGTACCGTTGATCTGACCGGCGAGGTAGAGGTTTTCGATCTTTTTGGTCTCCAGTGTGTGCTTCAGTTCGGTCGGATCGACGTAGTCGTACTCGATGGCGTAGCCGTAACGGACGATTTTCGCGTTCTCCATCCCCTCCACCGAGCGGATCATCGCCAGCTGCACGTCGGTGGGCAGGGAGGTGCTCATGCCGTTGATGTAGTACTCCGTCGCCTCCAGCGTCTGGGGCTCGACGAAGATATGGTGGCGCTCCTTGTCTCTGAAGCGGTTGATCTTGTCTTCGATGCTGGGACAGTAGCGGGGCCCCACACCTTCGATCTGCCCGGAAAAGAGCGGCGCGCGGTGGAAATTGCTTTCGATGATGCGGTGGGTCTCCTCGTTGGTATAGGCGATGTAGCACGGCAGCTGTTTCGGACGGAAACTCTCCCGGTCGGTCCGGAAGCTGAAGGGTCTGGGCGGTTCGTCACCGGGCTGCGGCTCCATTTTGGAAAAGTCGATGCTGCTGCCGTCGATGCGCGCACAGGTACCGGTCTTGAGGCGCCCGACGTTCAGGCCCAGCTCCTTGAGGTTTTTCGCCAGGGCCGTCGAAGCGAACTCCCCGGCCCGCCCCGCTTCCCGGGTCACCTCGCCGATGTGGATGACGCCCCCCAGAAAGGTTCCTGTCGTCAGGATCACCTTTTTGGCGAAAAAGGTCTCTCCCAGCTCCGTCTTCACACCGACGGCTCGGCCCTCTTCCACGATCACCTCTTCGACCATATCCTGCCGGATGTCGAGATTTTCGGTCCCCAGGCAGACGGTCCGCGCCTCGATGCGGTAGCGATCCATGTCGATCTGGGCACGGCTTCCCCGCACGGCGGGTCCTTTCGTCTCGTTCAGTACGCGAAACTGGATCCCCGCCCTGTCGGTCAGCAGCCCCATCTCGCCACCCAGGGCGTCGAGCTCCTTGACCAGATGCCCTTTGGCCAGGCCGCCGATGGCGGGGTTGCAGCTGGCCGCCCCGATCTGCTCGGCCAGAATCGTGATCATCAGTGTCTTCATTCCCATTCGTGCCGGCGCGAGCGACGCTTCGATCCCCGCGTGTCCGCCGCCGACGACGATGACATCATATTTCATCCGCTTCACTTTCAAAAAATTGTTTTTTGTCGATTCCTATCCTATAATCGCGGATTATAGCTTTTTGAGATTAAAAAAGATATGATAATACCACTTTAAATAGGACAGGAACGTTGCAGGGCAAAATCGTCGTCTATTCCGACCAGACCGGACTCGGCAAAATCATCACCCCCGATCACAAGAAGTACAACTTCTCCATCGACGAGTGGAACGAATACGACACTACGCCCCAAATCGGCCAGACCATCCATTTCGAGCCCGAAGGGATCAACGCCCTGAAGATCTCCCTCTCCGGGGGACCCGCGCCCCAAAAGGGATCCGACGAAAAAGAGCGTGACAAAGGGAAGTCGACGGCGGAGAAAAAACAGGGACCCGACTCCAAAGAGGAGACGAAAGAGTCTCCCCGGTCGAACTACGCGATCGAGTCGAGCATGGATGTGGACGCCTGCATCCAGATGCATTTCGCCGACATCCAGAAGAGAATCTCCGACAACAGAGAGCTGATCGCAGAAAACCGCCGGCTCGACTTCATCCGGATGAACCGTTTCCTCACCACCGCCTACAACAACCTCATCGAGATCGACCACAGCTTCGAAAACTACGAACTTGCCGAAGTGAAACAGCAGCTGCTCGAAGCCTACGACACCTACCGGCATTTCAAATCGAAAACCTCCTACGTCCAGAACGCCTACGAACAGGTGTTTTTGAGCAAACAGATCCGCTACAAAGAGCTGCGCGCCAAACTGGAGCTCAACAAAGTCCAGATCGCCAAACTGGGCGAAAGCGCCAAAAACAGGGAAGAGGAGATCAAAGAGAAGAGCGAACGCCTCAAAGGCATGACTCCCCAGAGCGAAGAGTACATCTACCTCTTCAACGAGATCAAGATCCTCAAGCGTACGATGGTCGACGCGATCCACGAAGTGGCGAAACTGACCGAAGAGAACCGCCTCTACATCGACATGCTCGACAACTTCTACAAAATGCACTACGAAAAGTTCAAAGAGCTTTTCGGAGAGTTCGTCGAAGCCCACGACGCGCTGCTGCGCAAGATTCAGGACGTTCTGGCCTACCGCTTCGACGCGATGATGTGGAAAAAAGCCAACCGCTCCAAGCCGATCCAGAACTTTTTCGCCAAAGCGGGCATCACCGACGAGTTCAGCGCCATCACCTACCTGAAATACTATCTCAAAACCCTCGACGTCTCGAAACTCAACCAGCAGAACCAGGAGCTCGTCGAGCTGCTCCACTATCTGGAACAGCAGACCAAAAAGCGGGTGATCTGCATCGACGACGATACGGAGTTTCTGACACTGGTGCGGACCACACTGGGAGAGATCGACCGGGATATCAAAGTGACACTCACCACCCGTCCCGAAACGATCATGCCCGATCTGAAAAACCTGCAGCCCAACGTCCTCATCGTCAATCCCGAAATGCGCGCCGTCGATGTCGAGGCGGTCTTCGGATACGCCAGAAAGATCGTTCCCGACATCGAAACGGCCTTTTTCGCCAAACGTATCAACCGGGAGCTGCTGCTTGCGGCCAAACGCTTCAACGTGGCGGCGATCATACCCAAAACGGTGCACCGACAGGAGCTGCTCGAGCAGTTTCGGCAATATATCGAATAGAGGAGAGAGATGTTTACAGGACTCATCAGAGAGATGGCGGAAGTGGTCTCCTACCAGAACGACATCCTGACACTGAAAGCGCGCTACCGGCCGAAAATCGGCGACTCCGTCGCCGTCAACGGCGCCTGCCTCACAGTCGTCGGTCTCGGCGAAAATACTTTCAGCGTCGAACTGGCCGACGAGACACGCGAGGTGATCGCCATGGAAAATCTCAAAGGCCGCGTCCATATCGAACCGGCCATGCGGATGGGCGACCGCTTCGAAGGGCATATCGTCCAGGGCCACGTCGATACCGTCGGCAGCGTCACCCGTATCGAAAAGCGGACCAACGGCACCGATTTTTTCATCGCGATTCCCAAAGAGTATCTGCAGTACGTCATCCCGAAAGGCTCCGTCACGATCGACGGCGTCAGCCTCACCGTCAACGAGGTGACGGACGAGGGATTCCGCCTCACGATCATCCCCCACACCCTCGACAACACCCTCTTTTCCACCTACCGCGTGGGCACCCGGGTCAACGTCGAGACCGACCTCTTCGCCCGCTACGTCGCAAACATCCTCGAAAAGCGCGACGCG
>NZ_JAOZOZ010000035.1:0-9509 GCF_029933015.1 Hydrogenimonas sp.
AAAGACTTAGCGACATAAAAGAATAATCGTCGTACACTTTATAAAATAGATATAAATCAAGACGTTTTTTATCATGAAACCGGTTTGCGGTCAGATCGTCGAAAACAGATGGAACATTAATGTCAAAAATTTTCAAATCTCTTTTAAAACGCATCAAAACGACATTTTCGGAATCTGAAATACTTCATCAGTTTCTAAGAGAACAGGTTCTGGTCACCCTCTGTACCAAAGTGCCTGTGACGATGGGTGCGACGATCATCGTGGCGACGAGTCTGCTCGTCTTTTTATGGCCCTACGTCAACCAGACGGCTCTGGGGATATGGTATGGAGCCATTCTTATGCTCTCGGTGGAGAGGGTCTATTTCGCCCTGAAAGGGTGTCAGTATGGGGAGCGCTCGCTGGAAGAGCGGTATCAGAGATTTCGTATCGAAGCGGTGACGATGGCTTTTCTCTGGGCGGTCGCCGCATTTCTCTTCTATCCGGAAGGTCATCTGGAGTATGAGCTTCTGCTCGCACTTATCGTAGCGGGCATGGCCGGAGGCGGCGCCATCACACTGGCGATCGACAGAAAGATCGCCGATACCTACATCGTTTTGATCCTCTCTTCTCTCGCTTTGCGGCTCATTGTCTGCCAAGACGAACTGCATGTCATCCTTTTTCTGATGGCACTCGTTTTCATGACGGTCTTTCTGGTGAGTACGAGACAGCTCAGCAGAATACTGGAGAAGGGGATCCGCCAGCACGGGGAGCTGGGAGAGCTGCGCCAAAGGCTCGATCTGATCGCCGATCAGGCGCCGGTGGGCATTCTCTATTTCGACACGGATTTCAACATCATCGACTGCAACAAGGCTTTGACGGAGCATATCGGTCTGCAGAAAGAGACGATACTCAAACTCAATCTGCTCCGCCTGAAAGACCAAAGACCCATCAAAAACATCAGGAAAGTCATCGAAGAGAAGCGGGTGATGCATTACGAAGGGCCTTTTATCGCCACGATCGCGGGGAAGGAGCTTTGGGTATCAGTTGTCTATTCACCCCTGCTGGACCAGTCCGGCAAACTTATCGGCGGTGTGGCGGTCATGCAGGACAAAACGGCCGAACATCAGGCGATGGAGCGTGCGGAATTTCTCGCCTACCATGACGCACTGACCCACCTGCCCAACCGAAAGCTGCTGGAAGACCGGTATCAGCTGCAGATCGCCCAGGCGGCCAGAGAGAAGTTTTTTTCGGCCCTTCTTTTTCTGGATCTCGACCGCTTCAAACATATCAACGATACCTACGGTCACAATGTCGGAGACGAACTTCTCAAGGAGACGGCCGACCGTCTTCGAAGCATTCTGAGACAGAGCGATACGGTCTGCCGGCTCGGCGGTGACGAGTTCATCATCTTTCTGCCGATGATTTCGAGGGATCTGAAGGAGAGTGTCGAACACACCTGGCAGGTGAGCAAGAAAATTCACAAGGCATTGGCAAAACCTTATCATATCGATCAGCATCAGCTCTATATCACGACCAGTATCGGGGCCGTGATGATCTACGGCCAGGACGAGCCCCTCGACGAGATTCTCCGGATCGCCGATATCGCCATGTACCATGCCAAAAGACGCGGGCAGGGAATCACCAGTTTCTACGAGGAGGAGATGGACAAAGAGCTGCGTCGCACCATCAGGCTCGAACACGACCTGCGCCACGCTATCGACAAGAACCAGCTTTTCATCCGGTATCAGCCCATCGTCGATATCGACAGAGAGCGGATATACGGAGCCGAGGCGCTGCTGCGATGGAGACAGCCGGACGGTTCCGTGATCATGCCCTCCGAGTTCATTCCCGTGGCGGAAGAGTCCAAACTGATCCATCAGATCGGACATTGGGTGATCGAAAAGGTGTGTCAGAAACTGCGGGAGTGGCAGAAGAGCGGTGATTTTCCTCTCTATTATGTCAGCATAAACATCAGTTCCAAACAGTTCAGACACTACGGTTTTTACGACGAGGTGATGGGGGTCGTGGAAAAATACGGGATCGATCCCCGTCACATCAAATTTGAAATCACCGAAAGCATACTGATGGAGGAGAGTGAGAAAGCCAGAGCGCTGATCGCGAAGTTCAACGAAGCGGGTATCGGTTTCATGATCGACGATTTCGGGACCGGCTACTCTTCGCTCTCCTATCTGAAACAGTTCGAATTCGAGTCGATCAAGATCGACAAATCCTTTATCCGGGACATTCTGACCGACGAGGATGACGTGGCACTGGTGAGGGCGATGGTCGATATCGCCAGGCAGTTCAGATACAGCGTCATTGCCGAAGGGGTGGAGACGGTGCAGCAGAAAAACCGGCTGAAAGCGATCGACGATACCATATTCTGTCAGGGGTACTACTTCAGCGGGCCGCTCGATGAAAAAGAGTTTCTCGAAATGTTGAAAAAGTGAAAGAAAAGCCGGGTTCTATTGATAGCGGATGCGCGTAGCGTCTACGAGGGGTTTTTTGATATCCTCTTTGGGAGTATGCAGGGCGATGATGAGGCGTTCGATGATCTCTTCGGGAGAGATTTTGCTTTCGCCGATCTCCATGATCGCGGCGGAGATATCCCCTTCGTGCACCTCTTTGGTGAAGAGTTTTAGAATGTTGCCAAAAGCGATCTTGCCCTTTTCCAGGGGAGTGTTGGGATAGATGACGAAAAAGAGGTTCTGATCCAGCGCCATGACCATATCGGTCTTGCGGGTGTTGCGCTCGAGTGTGAGTAGCATCTTCAGCGGTGCCTGGATCAAAAGGGCACTCGAGGGCAGGCCATAGCGCTCGAAATCGTAGAGCGCCATATCGATATAGTTCATGATCAGCGGCTTGACCTGCCTGAGCATCACCTTGAGACGGGGATTTTTCCGGATTGTTTCATTCATCGCTTCTATTATAGCATCTCGTCGAGACACTTTTTGATGCGACGGACCGCGTCGAGAGTCTTCTCGGCGTTTTCCACCAGGGCGATGCGGACGAATCCCTGGCCGATGCCTTCCCTGCCCAGAAAGCTTCCCGGCAGAACCTTGACGTTGTATTTCTCAAAGAGCCGTCTCGTGAACGCCAGTTCGTCGCCCACTTCGAGCCAGATGTAGAAGGTGGCTTCGGGTGTCTTCACCCCCAGCACTTCACGGGCGATTTCGAAATTTTCTTTGTACTTTTCCCTGAAGGCGATGACGTGTTCGTTGTCGTTCCACGCAGCGGCCGCCGCCATCTGAAGGGGCAGGGGGGAAGCGCACCCCACATAGGTGCGGTAGCGCATATACTCCCGCAGGATCCCGTCGTCGCCCGCCACGAATCCGCTGCGAAGCCCCGGGGCGCTGGAGCGTTTGGAGACGGAGTTGATGACCAGGACGTTTCTGAATGTCGGGTTGTCCGCTTCGATGGAAGCCTGCAGCAAAGAGGGCGGCGGCGTATGGGTGAAGATTTCGCTGTAGCACTCGTCGTTTAAAAGGACGAAGTCGTATTTTATCGCCAGCTTCACCCATTCCGTCATCGTCTTCAGGTCCATGACGGAAGCGGTGGGGTTGTTGGGGAAGTTGAGGATCACCAGATCGCATCCGGCAAGTTCCGGCTCGTGGATACGGGGAAGAAAGCCGTTCTCCTTGGTCAGGTGCAGGTGCAGCACCTTCGCACCGCTGGCGATGGCGGCCCCTTCGTAGATCTGATAGAAAGGGTTGGTGTAGGCCATCATCGGTTCGTCGAGATCGGCCAGCAGAAACTGGGGAAAGTTGAATAGAAACTCCCGGGTTCCGAAGGTAGGGATGATCTGCGAATCGTCCAGCTCGATATGGAAGCGGTGTCTGAAGAAGTTTCGCATCGCTTCGCGCAGTTCGGGTTCTCCGGAGGTTTTGGGATATTTTTTCAGCAGGGTGGCGCTGTCGCAGAGGGCTTTCGTGATGAATTCGGGGGTATCGAACTGCGGCTCTCCGATGGTCAGCACGATCGGCTCGTACTTTTCATTCGGTACGATATCTTCGAGCAGTACGTTCAGTTTTTCGAAAGGATAGGTTTCAAATCGCAAGGAAAATTCCTTTTTTGATACCTATTGTACAAAAGGCGCCCGAAAATTGAGGTAAAATAGATGGAAATATTTCGTGATTTTCGAACTGCGAATCCAAAAGGAGGTTTGAGATGTCGACCATCCATGTCGTATGCCCGCACTGTCACAAGGTCAACCGCATTCCCGTGAAGGATCATTATACGAAAGCCAACTGCGGCTACTGCAAGCGGTCGCTTCTGGATACCCATCCCGTGGAGCTGACTCCCGAAACGTTTCCCATCCATATCCACAAAAGCGACATTCCCGTCGTCGTCGATTTCTGGGCACCCTGGTGCGGTCCCTGCCGGATGATGGCACCCGCCTACGAAGAGGCGGCCGCACAGTTTCCGCTGAAGGCGCAGTTCGCGAAAGTCAACACCGAACAGTTCCAGCAGCTGGCGGCACCTTTCGGCATCCGGGGAATTCCGACGATCATCGTCTTCAAGCACGGACAGGAAGTGGATCGCGTCAGCGGCGCGCTGCCGGCCCAGCAGATCGTCCAGCTGGTCGCGCGGCACATCGGATAGCCCGATGAAGAAATTCTTCCTCTTTTTTCTCTTCACGCTGCTGCTGCATGCCATCGACTGGTCCGACCGCAGCACCCAGGAGCTCATCGCGGCACTGGGTTACGAAAAGAGCGAAAACATCCCCGTCATACTGCACGAGCTGAAAAAACGGGAGATGACGATGACGCCGGAAGAGAAAAAGGCCTACCGTGAAAAACTCGAACAGCTGAAAAAGAAGTGATGAAAAGCCGCATCTTTCTACTCGAAGACGACACGAACCTCTCGGAAACGGTCACCGATTTTCTCGAAGAGGAGGGCTTTACGGTCGATACCGCCTACGACGGGGAGGAGGCGGAGGAGAAACTCTACGAAAACCGCTACGACATGCTGCTGCTCGATGTCAACGTGCCGGGCATCAACGGATTCGAGCTGCTCAAAGAGGCGCGGCAAAGAGGCGTCGACACGCCGGCCATCTTCATCACCTCTCTCAACGCCATCGAAAATCTCGAAGAGGGGTACGAAAGCGGCGCCGACGACTACATCCGCAAACCGTTCGCCCTCAAAGAGCTTCTGCTGCGGATCACGACACTGCTCAAGCGAAACTTCTCCCACAAAAACGGCGACCGTATCGAGATCGATACGGGTATCGAGTACGACACGGTGGGCAACACCCTCTACGTCGATGGCGAGCCGGCGGGTCTGCAGCCCAAGGAACTGGCGCTTCTGAAGCTTTTTCTGAGTCGCCCCAACGAAGTCGTGGCCCACGAAACCATCTACGACACCCTCTGGGGCTACGACGAAACGCCCAGCGAAACGGCTTTGCGAACCTACATCAAAAACCTCCGAAAAACCATAGGAAAAGAGAAAATTGTCAGCATCAAACGCTACGGCTACAAGTACCTCCCAAAGTGAGCGCAGAACCCTTCTGCGTTTTCTGGGACTCTACGCCTTTCTCGCACTGCTCATCCTGATCCTGGGATCGACGATCTACTACAAACTCCAGAAAGATCTGATGCTTCAGACCAAACGTCTGGAGCTGGAGGAGTACTCCAAGGAGCTGATCGACGGTCTGAAGTGGCTGCATATCTATTTCGACCGCTACCGCACCTATCCGCGAAACCCTCTCTACCGTTCCGCCATCTACGACTCGGACAAGGTACGTATCTTCAGTACGCTCAAGCATCCCGAGGGAGTGGAGTTGAATAAAGTCATCTATACGACCGACGGCGTCATCCACTATATCCATGTGCTCGACTCCTACTATCTGGGAGCCAAATATGTGGTGGTCGAAATCGACGACGACGGGAAGTGGTTTCTGCGTACATGGAAAAACATCATCGTCTACGGCGGTGCCATGCTGGCGATCTTTCTGCTGGCGGGTCTGATCCTCGTGCGTCTCTTTCTGGCTCCCATGCGCAACGCCATCCGGCTTCTGGACCGTTTCATCAAAGACACGACCCACGAGCTCAACACCCCCGTCAACGCGATTTTGACCAACATCGAAATGATCGACACGGGTAGTCTCGACGACAGGATCGCCAAAAAGATCAAACGGATCGAGATAGGGGCCAGAACCATCAGCAACATCTACCAGGACCTGACCTATCTGGTGCTTCACCACCAGATCGCCTCCCAAAACAGAGAGATCGATCTGAGCCGCCTGGTGCAGGAGCGTGTCGACTACTTCAGGATACTGGCGGAGTCGAAGCGGGTGGAGATCGAGACCGATATCCAGCCGGGTGTGAAGCTCTTCATCGACGAAGGCAAAGCGGCCCGTCTTGTGGACAACATCCTCTCCAACGCCATCAAATACAACAGAAGAGGGGGGCAGATTTTCGTCCGTCTGCGACCGGGGGAGCTGAGTGTCCAGGATACGGGGATCGGCATGGACGAGGCGGCCATCCGGGAAGTCTTCAAGCGTTACAAACGGTTCGACACCAGTGTGGGGGGATTCGGCATAGGCCTCAATATCGTGGCGATGATCGCCAAAGAGTATCATCTGCATATCGACATACGTTCGAAAAAAGAGCGCGGATCGGAGGTGATCGTACGATGGAACGTCTGATGAAAAGATTGCCGCTTCTCATGCTGCTGGCCGCCGTGATCCTGACGGCGGCCCAAAGAGACCCCTATCGAAACGATTGCGTGCGGTGCCACAGAAAACTTCCGGTAACCCTGGACAAATTTTTCTTCAACTACCTGCTCAAGTACAGCAGTGAAAGGGAGGTCAAAGCCGCCCTGTACAGCTTTCTGAGGCATCCGACGAAGAAGAAGGCGCTGGCATCCGAAGAGCTGATCCGCCAGTATGGATTGATGCCCCCCAGCAGGCTGAGTGATACCGATCTACGCAGGGCGATTGATACCTATTGGGAAACCTATAAAGTATTTGGGAAAATAAAATAGTTTGTGCTAAAATCTCTTTCACGATTACTCCACGATTGTGCTCTACAATGTGGGTATCAAAAGGGTGAACCGGAGATTCCGGGCATCCAATCAAAAGGAGGATACATGAAAAAATTGCTTACAATGGTAGCAGCGGGATTCGTTGCAATGAGTCTGATGGCTACGACTGCCAGCGCAGACGCTGCGAAGGGACAGAAAATCTACAGCAAAAAGCTGAAGAAAGCTTGTGGCTTCAACGGTGCGAAATTCGCTGCGACTCACTCTCAGGACGAGTGGGAAGAGATCAAAGAGAGCGGCAAGTTCGCAGACGAAATCAAAAAAATCTGCCCGAACGCCAATGTAGACAAACTGCAGAAGTATCTGGACGATCTGTATGACTTCGCATACGAGTACGCCAACGACAGCGGTAACGTACCTGCCTGCTAATTAAGAAAGCAACATTCGTTAATATTCCGGCTTGACAAATATCAAGCCGGAGAGAAGATTATTCGATATAATCACAACATAAAAATTCCACGAAGGAGACAGAAATGAAAAAAGTAACTCTCGCACTGATGCTCGCAGGAGCGGCCAGCCTCGTAATGGCTGACGGAGCGGCTCTGTATAAAAAATGTGCCGGATGCCACGGTGCAAAAGGTGAGAAAAAAGCTCTCGGAAAGTCTGCTGTCATCGGCGGTATGGATGTCGCGACTCTCGAAGCAGACATGAAAGGTTACAAAGCAGGTACCCTCAACAAGCACGGAATGGGTATGCTGATGAAAGGTCAGGTCGCTTCTATGAGCGATGCCGATATCAAAGCTGTTTCTGAGTATATCCACGGCCTGAAGTAAGTTTTACTTACTCCGCACTTTCAAGCCGGGCGCGCCTGAGGGCGTGACCCGGCTTTTTTTATGTCTGTTTTTTGTTGGTATATTGGTATATTGGTTATTAGTCTATTGGGGATTTACCCATACCATTTTTTTCGGACCCAATACACTAATAACCAATATACCAATAACTAAAATAGCCTATTCCAGAATCTTCCGTATCGCCTTCTTCATCCCTGGACTCAACTTGTCCATATTCTCCACGGCCCAGCTTAGATATCCGATATCGTGACTTGCGATCTCCTCGAGAGTCTGGCCCTTGTATTTTCCGAAAGGAAAGATCCAGACCGCCTCTTTGGCCGCGGCTTCGAGGGCTTTTTCCAGTGTCTGGCGCCAATCTTCGTCGAGCCCCTCCTCTCCCTCTTTCTCCATCAGCAGCCACTCGATGTATCCGGGATCCTTTTTTGCCACTTCGACGATCTCTTCGCCTTTGTATTTGCCGTAGTTGAACCGTTTGTAGGTGATGGGTTGCGCGGTGAGCGCCACCAGTTCGTCGGGCGAATGGTCGATCAGCAGATAGTCGAGCAGCAGTTTCAGCACGAAAACGTCGCCGAGGGCGTCGTGGGGCTGGATTTTGAGGCCGATGCTTTTGGCTTCTCTCTTTTCGTTCTTATAGAGGCCGAAAGCGTATCGGATGTACTGCAGGCCGTGGGCCTCTTCGTCGGGGTAGAGGTGTCGCAGGCAGCGTAGGGTGTCGATCAGTTTCATGCGTGAAGAGAACCCCTCTTTTTCGAGCATCGCGAGATCGAAAGGGGCGTTTTGTATGACCAGACAGTTTTCCGGCGTGTTGAGCTCCAGCAGACGTCTGTAGCTATCGGTTTCGGTGCAGGGCGGTTTTTTTGCCACGGCTTCGTTGGTGATGTGGTGGACCGCCATGGCGCCGTAGGAGATGGGCAGGGGCGGTTTGCACAGATCCTCGTGGACCTCTTCGATCAGGGTTCCCACAAGCTGCGGCGAGGCGACGATGTAGGCAAGCTGGCAGATGCGGTCCTTCTCCTCAGCGCCGGTGGTTTCGGTATCGAGTATTACGAATTTCATCACTCTCCGTTTCTGGACGAAAATTTATGACAAATTTATCGTAAATCCCTTTGGAGTATGGTAAAGTAGGCGAAAATTTTCCGGAGAGAGTACCATGAATCTTGTCATCACGCCCTACGATCCCGAGAATATCCCCAAAGAGGAGGAGATCCCGCTGCCCGATCCGAGGTTTTACGAAGCGGTCGGCGCAGAAGAGGGTTTCAAAGCGCTGGTGAGCGACTTTTATGACCGGATCGTCGAGAGTGATATCGCCTTTTTCTTCCCCCAGGAAGAGGAAGAGATCGAAAAGATAAAAATTCACAACGGCAAATATTTCGGCGAAATCGCCGGCGGTCCGAAGCGTTACAGCGAAGAGATGGGTCACATCGACCAGGTGGAGATGCACAAACCCTTCAGTATCAACGAAAAGCATCGCGACGAGTGGCTCGGAACCTGGCGGGAGGTGCTCGAAACCCATGCCAAAGATGTCGACGCCCAAATCGTGGAGTCCTATTTCAGGTTTCTCGACGAGTACTCGAAACTTCTGATCAACCGGCGCCGAAACGCCAGGGCTTTCGAGGATCTGGCGAAAGTCTGATCCCAATATCCCTCGTCGGCTTTACGGGGATTCTAACTCCCCCCTTCCCGATTTCCGCTTCCCGC
>NZ_JAOZOZ010000035.1:9609-14827 GCF_029933015.1 Hydrogenimonas sp.
CCTCGTCGGCTTTACGGGGATTCTAACTCCCCCCTTCCCGATTTCCGCTTCCCGCCCTTCACGTCGCCGCGAGTCCGCCGCTGTAGTACCATCGGCCTTTGTACTTTTCGAAATCGGAGAGTTCGTGGTGGATGCGCTCTTCTCCCTCTTCGTCCCTGTACCAGGCTTTGAATTCGATGCGCCCTTTTTTGTCCAGGGCTTTGCCTCTGTAGACTTTGAGGATTTCGAGTCTGTAAAAGGTCGCGCTCTGCATCCACGCTTTCGTCGCCTCCCTGTCCACTTCGTGAAAATCGGTTTCGACGAGGTAGTCGAGATCGCCTTTGACGTAGGCGGTGTAGCGGGAGCGCATCAGCGCCTCGGCGGTGGGCGGCAGGGCTTTTTTTTCGAGAAACCTGCCGCAGCAGTCGCGGTACTCTTTTTGGGATCCGCAGGGACAGAGTCCGTTTGTCTCAGTTGGCATCGATGACTCCTGTATCCAGATGCACCCGCAGGGTTTCGGGCTTTTTCAGAAAGTAGTAGACGAGATAGACGATCAGGCCGATGCCTGCCGCGGAGAGCCACATCAGTGCCGCACCGACGCTGAATTCACGCCGGCTTACCAGAAGCTGACTCCCTTTCATCTCTTCGATTTTGTAGTGGTTCTCGTCGAACAGATCGATGATCCGCGTCAGTTTTTCCCGCTCCAAAAGCGAGTCGTCACGGACGACCGTGGTGATGTAGTTCTGGAGTTTGCCGGTGTTCTCTTCCTTCAGCCTTTTTTCGTAAAGGAGTACGACGACACCCGCAGCCGCGGCGACGAGGAGAAAAAGAAGGGTCAATCGTCGCTCTTCTGCACGATTTCGTTGATGACGATGCCACGGATTTTGCGCGCCTGATAGTCGAGTTTGTGAAAAAGCTCGTAGACTTTTTCGGCATCGAGCATCACCTTGTTCCGAAAATCGTAGAGGCCTGTGCTTCCGTCGTGGGGAATGTGCTCGTCCAGATAGCGGTAGAACTCGTCCCTACGGTCTTCGTAAGCCCGCAGCTCTTTCTTGATCGCTTCGATATCCATACTCTCTCCTCAATCTTTTTGGGGTGATTATACTATACTTTCATCTATGATTGATCTGCTGGTTTCGATTCTCGGTATCTACTTTTTCGTCGCGCTGGGGGCCTTTTCGAAATGGAAATTCAAAGAGGAGCTGCACGACCGCTCTTTGATCCTGGTGTCGGTCTACATTCTCCAGCCCTTTCTGACCTTCTGGGGGCTGACGACGCGGCCGATCGCCGCGGACGTTTTCGTGGTCTCGTTCTGGTACACGGGAATCGTGCTGGCGCTTTTCATGCTGCTTCTGCCTTTGGCGAAGGCCTTTTTTGCGGACAGGAAGCGAAGGGCCGTCTTTCTTGTCGCATCACTGGTGGGCAATACCGGCAATCTGGGTATTCCGCTGGGGATCGCCATCTTCGGCGAGGCGAGCGTGCCCTATACGACGATGATCAACCTGGCCAATGTCTTTTTCGTCAATATCCTGGGTGTCTACATCTACTCTTCGGGAAGTTTCACGCCGAAACAGTCGGTGATGAACGTGGTGAAGATGCCGATCCTCTGGAGTGCCGTGGCGGCGCTGGCCGTCAACGCAGCGGGCATACGGCTTCCCGAATCGATCGAGGCCAACCTGAGGCTGGGGGCCTACGCCTCCATCGTGATGCAGCTGCTGCTTTTTGGCATCTATCTGGCCCAGGTCCGCCTGGAACACCTGGATATGAGACTTCTCAAAGGGGTCGGTTCCGTGAAGTTTCTGCTGCTGCCGCTGGCGGGATGGCTCCTGATGAGGTTCTCCTCCCTCGAGCCGATGGTGCAGGCGGTGCTGCTGCTGGAGCTGATGACACCCCTGGCCGTGGCCAACGTCAACTTCGCCGCACTCTTTGATTGTCGTCCGAAAGATGTCGCGGCGCTGGTATTTGCGAGCTCACTCTTTTTTCTTCTCTATTTCGCGGTGCTTTGGCCTATGGTAATGCGAATCTCATAGATGTTATAATGGCACTCAAAAAAGCGAGGATCTGATGATAGAGCGAATACAGACCGACAAAGCGCCGCAGGCGATCGGACCCTATTCCCAGGCGATGAGAGTCGGAAACATCGTCTACACCTCCGGGCAGATCGCCCTGACGCCGGAGGGGGAGATGGTCGAAAACGACGTGGAGCTTCAGACGGCCCAGGTGATGCGCAATCTCAAGGCGGTACTCGAAGCGGCGGGCAGCAGCCTGCAGAGCGTCATCAAAACGACGATTTTCCTGGCCGATATGGAGGATTTCGCGAAAGTGAACGCCGTCTACGAAAAGTGGTTTGGCGGGCACAAGCCGGCGAGAAGCACCGTGGCGGTCAGGACTCTGCCCAAAGACGCTCTGGTCGAGATCGAGTGTGTCGCTCTGGTCGAGGCGTAAAAGTCATCAGGTATAACGGCACGCATTAAACTATACTTAAATTAAAGTTGAGTATAATTCGCCACTAAAATCGTTGGACAAACAAAAGGAAACGGCATGACAGCAATTATCAAGCATGGCGGCAAGCAGTACAAGGTCAGCGAAGGCGATATCCTCTGCCTCGACCACATGGGCCTTGAGCCGAAAGCCAAAATCGAGATCAAAGAAGTATTGGCTGTCGAGAACGACGGAGACCTGAAGGTCGGTACACCGTTCGTCGACGGCGCTGTTGTCGAAGCGGAAGTGATCAACGAAGGTCGTGAAAGAAAGATTCTTATCTACAAGAAACGACGTCGTAAAGACAGCAAGCTCAAGCGTGGCTTCCGCCGAGATTTCACTCGCGTACGCATCACGAAAATCGCATAAGTTTTAAGGAGATACGATGGCTCACAAGAAAGGTCAGGGTTCAACCCAGAATAACCGCGATTCAGCGGGACGCAGACTCGGTGTCAAGAAGATCGGCGGCCAGGCGGTCGTAGCAGGAAACATCATCTACCGCCAGCGCGGTACGAAAATCCATCCCGGCAACAACGTCGGCATGGGCAAAGACCATACGCTCTACGCACTGATCGACGGTGTCGTCAAGTACGAGCGCAAAGACAAACATCGCAAGAAAGTTTCCGTCTACCCCGCATAACCCGCAGGCGGCTTCGGCCGCCTATTTCCCCTCTTTTTTGACATTTTCCTTTAAATCTGATATTTTAAAACCAAAAATTTCATCACACACAAGGCAATAACAGTATGTTCGTAGACAGTGTAGAACTGAAACTCAGTTCCGGCAAAGGCGGCCAGGGATGCTCCTCGTTCCGTCGTGAAAAGTTCGTCGCAAAGGGCGGTCCCGACGGCGGTGACGGCGGACGTGGGGGCGATGTGTGGTTCGTCGTGGACAAAAACACCGACACCCTTTCGCATTTCAAGGGCAAGACCCATCTCAAAGCCAAGAACGGCCGGCCCGGTATGCCCCGCAAATGCGCCGGAAAAACGGGCGAGTCTCTCTATGTGAAGGTGCCGCCCGGAACCCAGGTGATCGACAGGGAGACGGGCGAACTGCTGCTGGATCTGACCGAAGACGGCCAGAAGGTGAAGTTTCTCAAAGGCGGCAAAGGGGGACTGGGAAACGTCCACTTCAAATCGTCGACCAACCAGCGTCCCACCTATGCCCAGCCCGGAGAGCCTGGTGAAGAGAAGGAGGTGCGGCTGGAGCTCAAGCTGATCGCCGACGTGGGACTCGTGGGATTTCCCAACGTGGGCAAATCGACCCTCATCTCCACCGTCTCCAACGCCCACCCCGAAGTGGCCAACTACGAATTTACGACGTTGACGCCGAAACTGGGTGTCGTGGCGATCGACGAATACCGATCTTTCGTCATGGCGGACATTCCCGGCATCATCGAGGGGGCAAGCGACGGACGGGGGCTGGGGATCGAGTTTCTCAAGCACATAGAGCGCACCAAAACCCTGCTCTATATGATCGACGTGGCCAACTATCGGGAGGTGACGGAGCAGTTCGAGGCACTGCAGGCGGAGCTTGAGCGCTACAGCAAAGAGCTCGCCTCCCGGCCCTACGCCATCGCTCTGACCAGAATCGACGCCATCGATGCCGAACAGGTCAACGAAAAGATGTGGGAGCTGCTCAAAGCGATCGGCCTTGCGCCCAATGATGTCCTGAAAAAATACGGTGTGGATGAGAACTACATCAGTTACGGCAGCGAGGAGAAGAGCAATCCCCACTTCGTCATGCCCATCTCCGCCGTCGCCAAGATCAATATCAGGCCCTTGATTTTCGCTCTGGCGGACGTCATGGAGAAGCGGCAGTGAGACGGATCGTCATCAAAGTCGGCAGTGCGGTGCTTACCGAGCAAAACCGTGTAGCCAGGGAGCGGATGGCGGCTCTCGTGGAGCTGATCGCGAAGGTGAAGGAGAAGGGGACGGAAGTGATCCTGGTCAGCTCCGGCGCCGTGGCGGCGGGCTATACTCTCTGCCGCCTCGACAAAAAGAAGCTATCCAACCGTCAGGCCCTGGCATCCATCGGCCAGCCCCGACTCATGTCGATGTACCAGAAGAAGTTCGGGCGTTTCGGTGTCCTGGTGGCGCAGATCCTGCTCACTGCCGACGATTTCGACTCCCGCAAACGTACCTACCACGCCAAATGCGCCGTAGAGACACTTCTGTCGCAGAATGTCGTGCCGATCATCAACGAAAACGACGTAACGGCCACCGAAGAGCTGGTTTTCGGCGACAACGACCAGCTCTCGGCCCATGTCGCCCACTATTTCGACGCCGACCTGCTCGTCATCCTCTCCGATATCGACTGCTACTACGACAAAGACCCTCACAAATACGACGACGCCAAACCTTTGAAAGTGGTCCATGAAATACCTAAAGAGGATCTCGAAGCCGAATGCACCCCCAACGGCTCCTTCGCCACCGGCGGTATCGTCACGAAACTCAAAGCGGCGTCGTTTCTGCTCAAACACCACAAAAAGATGTATCTCGCCAGCGGCTTCGATCTTAGCGACGCCTACGCTTTTTTGATCGAAGGACGTCACGAAGGCGGCACCCTCTTTACGGCATCCTGACCTCTCCTGCCGATCCTTTCCCCTTGGGAAACATGGGTTCTACTATACAGCTATCCGATCCGATAATCGCATAGGTAGCAAGATAGGGGGATCGGATTGAAAACGATCGGGATTTTAGTGATTTATACGAGAATGTTTGAAAATCGGAAATTTTTGTTGTGTTCAGGGGATTGAAG
>NZ_JAOZOZ010000146.1 GCF_029933015.1 Hydrogenimonas sp.
AGCATGGAAACCATGCTTTCCACCTCCCAGCTCGCCGTGCCGATCAGGGCGCCGTCGCAGCCGGGTACCGCCAGGATTTCGGCGATGTTGGCCGGTTTGACGCTGCCGCCGTAAAGAAGCGGGCGGTCGCTCAGGTTTTTGATCATGGCGTGGGTCGCTTCGATCAGGTCGGGGGTGGCGGTCTTTCCGGTACCGATGGCCCATACCGGCTCGTAGGCGAGGATCAGTTTTTCGTAGGAGGTGTCGATGCCCTCCAGCTGATCGACGATGTAGCGGCGGACCGCTTCGTCTCCGGCTTCCCGTACCTCGAGAGGTTCGCCGATGCAGTAGACGATCGTGAAATTCCGCTCTTTGAACCAGGCGTATTTTTTGGCGATGAACTCCTGGGTCTCACCCAGTACGTGACGCCGCTCGCTGTGGCCGACGAGCAGGGTTTCGATACCGAACTCTCCCAGCTGTTCCAGGCCGATCTCGCCGGTGAAGGAGCCTTTGACGGTCGGGTAGGCGTTCTGGGCGCCGATACGGATGTCGCTTTTCGTCTCGAAGCCGTCCAGTGCCGTGGCGGGCGGGAAGATGTAGACCTCCTCACCGTATCCCATCTCATGAAGCGCCCTGTCGAGGGCTTCGACATATTCGCGGGTCGAAGCGCGGGTGTGGTTGGTCTTGAAGTTGGCGGCGAGGATCTTTTTACTCATCCTCGTCTCCCGCCACTTCCAGGGCCGCGATACCCGGCAGGTTCTTGCCCTCCAGAAGCTCCAGGCTCGCACCGCCGCCCGTGGAGATGAAGGTCATCTCGTCGTCGACGCCGACACGCTGGATCAGGTCGGCCGTGTCACCCCCGCCGATGATCTTCGTGGCGTAGGATTCGGCGACGTAGTTGGCCAGTTTGAAGCTTCCGCGGGAGAACTTGTCCATCTCGTAGACGCCCATCGGACCGTTCCAGAGGATCGTCTGCACATCGCTGAGCGCTTCACGGAAGAGGCGTGTCGAGGCCAGGCCGATATCGAGTCCGATCCACTCTTTCGGGATCTCCTGGAAAGTGACGTACTTGACGGGCGAATCCTCCTTGAACTCGGGCGCGACGACGAAATCGACCGGCAGATAGAACTTCACCCCGAGCCGCTTCGCCTCGTCCATGATGTGGGCCGCATCCTCCAGAAGGTCGTCTTCGACCAGCGATTTGCCCACTTCGTATCCGCGGGCTTTCCAGAAGGTGAAGGCCATCGCACCGCCGATGACGAGCTTGTCGACTTTCGGAAGGAGGTTGACGAGCGCTTCGAGTTTGCCTGACACCTTGCTTCCTCCGACGATCGCCATGAAGGGACGGGTCGGTTTTTTCAGAAGTTTGTGGAAATATTTGACCTCTTTTTGCAGAAGGAAGCCCGCACCCTTGTGTTCGTTGTCGTAGAAGTGGGTGATCGCCTCGACGGAGGCGTGGGCACGGTGGCTGACACCGAAAGCGTCGTTGACGTAGAACTCCGCCATCGAAGCGAACTTCTTGGCCAGTTCCATGTCGTTTTTCGTCTCGCCCGGCTCGAAACGGACATTTTCGAGAAGCAGGATTTCGCCGTTTTGAAGCGCCTTGGCCTTGCTGGTGGCATCGGGACCCACCACATCCTTCGCCAGGGTGACGTCATGGTGCAAAAGCGCATGGAGACGTTTGGCGACGGGTTTGAGGGAGTACTTTTCGTTCACCTCCCCTTTGGGGCGTCCCATGTGGCTGGCGAGGATGATGGCGCACTCGTGGTCGAGGCAGTAGCGGATCGTCTGAAGCGCCGCGCGGATGCGGCGGTCGTCGGTGATATTGCCGAACTCGTCCAGGGGTACGTTGAAATCGCATCGGATAAAGACTTTTTTACCTGCAAGGTCGAGATCTTTGATTGACAAAAGCTTCATCGTTGTCCTTTGTTTTGATTTGTTTTTATACTATCGATTGTGCCATATTTTTGTTTAGGAACAGCTCTACTGGGTGATGTGCAGGGCCATGTCGACGAGGCGGTTGGCGTATCCCCACTCGTTGTCGTACCATGCCATGATCTTGAGCATCCGCCCTCCGATCACCTGGGTCAGATCGGTCGAGACGATGGAGCTGCGCGTATCGCCGCAAAAATCCTGACTCACGCCGTACTTTTCGTCGACCCCCAGGATTCCGGCCAGCTCTCCTTTCGATTTCTCCAAAAACAGGAGATTCACCTCCTCGACACTCGTCTCTTTCCCCAGCACCAGATTCAGATCCATCAAAGAAACGTCGGGAGTCGGCACCCTCACACTCTGACCGTGGAGCTTCCCTTTGAGACCGGGCAGAACCTTGTAGATCGCTTCGGCGGCATGGGTCGTCGTGGGCACCAGGTTCACGGCGGCGGCCCGGCAGCGGCGCAGATCCTTCGACGTGGGCGCGTCCATCAGGTTCTGACCGCCGGTATAGGCGTGGATCGTCGTCATCAGCCCCATCTCTATCCCGTAGATTTCGTCGATCGCTTTGGCGATGGGTCCCAGGCAGTTGGTGGTGCAGCTGGCGTTGGAGATGATCGGCTCGCCCCTGTAGCTATCGGCGTTGACACCGAAGACGTAGGTCGGCGTATCGTCCTCCGCGGGTGCGGAGATGATAACCCTTTTGGCACCGTGGCGGATGTGGGTCTGTACGATATCGCTTCTTAGAAAACGGCCGCTGCACTCCAGCACCACATCGGCCCCCGCGTCGGCGAAACGCAGGTCGGCCGGATCGGACTTTTGAAACATTTTCACCCGCTGTCCCGCGATATTCAGTATATCGCCGTCGAGTTCGGCCTCTTCGTCCAGCGGGCCGTGCACGCTGTCGAAGTTCGTCAGATACGCCAGCGTTTTCGGATCGGCCAAATCGTTGACCGCCACCAGTTCGACATCGTCCCGTTTGGATATGATACGGGCCACGCTTCGCCCGATGCGTCCGTATCCGTTGATCGCAATCTTCAGTGCCACACTCTTTCCTCGCTGCCTCATAAAATAACGTCGATTTTATCAAACCAACTGTATAATCATCATTAAATGGAAAAGAGAGCATCGAAAATCGCGATTTTCGGAGGAAGTTTCGACCCTCCGCATCTGGGGCATCTGGAGATCATCAAAAAAGCTCTGGAGCGGCTCGACATCGATAAGATCATCGTCGTACCCGCCTATATCAGCCCTTTCAAAAAGGGACACGCCGCGCCTGCGAAACTGCGTCTGGAGTGGTTGAAAAGGATGACGGCCTTCGACCCCCGGATCGAAGTGAGCGATATCGAGATCAACAAGGAAGGCCCCTCCTACACGATCGACACCGTCGACCATTACGCCCGATTTTTTGATACAATCTACTTCATTATCGGTGCCGACAACCTGAAGGATCTTCACAAATGGCACCGTTTCGACGAGCTGGACCGAAAGGTCAGATGGGTGGTCGCCACCCGGGAAAACGAGCCCATACCCGAAGGTTTCATCCGTCTGGATGTCGATATGCCGATCAGTTCGACGGAGCTGAGAGAGCATATCGATCCGAAGTGGATCCCCGAAACGATCCGGGAGGATGTGGTGAGGTATTACAAAAACGGAAACGAAAAAAATCAAAATATCAAGGAGAATGATTGAATCAGGCAATGCAGAAGCGAATCGACCGTATCGTCGATCTTCTCGACAGCAAAAAAGCGGAAGATATCCAGGTCTTCGACCTTCACGACAAAGAGTATCTGACACAGGCCGTCGTTCTGGCGACGACGCTGGGTGACAAACACACGCTGGCTCTGCTGGACTATCTCAAAGAGGATCTCAAACCCGCCGGAGAGACCTTCGCCGCCATCGAAGAGGGGGAGCAGTGGACCGTCGTGGATCTCGGGGACATCATGATCCATCTGATGACACCCGAATATCGGGCGAAATACAATCTGGAAGAGTTTCTGGATTCCCTGGGGAAAAGAGAGTCGTAACGACGCTTTTCAAAGAGCCCCGGTTTGACCGGAACAGTTTGCAAGCTAACTT
>NZ_JAOZOZ010000147.1 GCF_029933015.1 Hydrogenimonas sp.
CGTCGGGCTTCGGGGAAGGGGACCTGGTCATCGTCGCCGCCAGGCCGGCGATGGGAAAGACGGCGCTTACGCTCAACATGGCGCTCAAAGCTCTCGAGAACGGCGACGGTGTCGCCTTTTTCTCCCTGGAGATGCCCGCCGAGCAGCTGGTGCTCAGGATGCTTTCGGCCAAGACCTCCATCGCGCTGCAGGATCTGCGGGTGGGAAACCTGACCGACGAGGAGTGGACGCGGCTCTCCGAGGCGGTGGAGTGGCTCAGCGGCCGGAAGCTCTTCGTCGACGACGAGGGGACCCTCAACATCCATCAGGTCAGGGCGAAGCTCCGCAAACTCAAATCGCACCATCCCGAGATCAGGATCGCGATGATCGACTATCTGCAGCTGATGAGCAGCGGCAGCAACAAAGACCGCCACCAGGAGGTGAGCGAGATCTCCAGGGGGCTGAAGATGCTGGCCCGGGAGTTGGAGATCCCCATCATCGCCCTTTCGCAGCTCAACCGCTCCCTGGAGGCGCGGGCCGACAAGCGCCCGATGCTATCGGACCTGAGGGAGTCGGGCGCCATCGAGCAGGATGCCGACATCATTCTCTTCGTCTACCGCGACGACGTCTACCGGATCCGTGAGGAGAAGGAGAAGGAGATGAAGGCGCGGGCCGAGGGCAAAGAGTACAAATCGACCTTCCACGAAAAAGAGGAGGAGGATGCGGAGATCATCATCGGTAAGCAGCGGAACGGTCCCACGGGGATCGTGGAGCTGAAGTTCCAGAAGCGCTTTACCCGCTTCGTCGACGCCGGATACGTGCCGGTCGAAGTGGTCTACGAACAGAGCGACATCGATACTGGGGCCGAAACGAAAATTGAGCTTCCGCCTATCTAAACCCCCTCTGATCGAAGGTCGCCGGGAGTGGGCGATCTTTCTGGCCCTCTCTTTCCTCGTTTTTCTTCTGAACCTCGGGTGGCACTACCACGATTACAGAGAGTTCGTCTCCCAGAAAAAGATTTTTACCCATGCCGACGTTCTGATGCAGTACACCAAACGCAAAGCGGGGCGGCAATACGAAGTGCTGAAACTCGAAACCGAAGAGGGCCGCGCACTCTACACCACCTCCAGAGAACCTCTGAAAAACCTTCGAGGGCGAAACCTCTCGGTTCTGCTCTTTCCCAAAAAGGTTTCGTTCCTCGACTATCTGACCACTCCCTATCTTCCCTCCGCCATTTTGCGTGTCAACGCGGAGAGATCTTCCCGGATGCGGCTTTACGAAAGGATCACCTCACAGCATGGAGAACCCTGGATGCAGGAACTCTACGGAGCGCTCTTTCTGGCGCTCCCCGTCTCCGCGTCGCTGCGTGAAAGGGTGACACTGCTGGGGGTCAACCATCTGCTGGCCCTGAGCGGTTTTCACATGGGGCTTTTGTGGGCCATTCTCTACGGGGCGCTCTCTTTGCTCTACAGACCTCTGCAGCGGCGTCTTTTCCCCTGGCGGCACAGACTGCTGGATGTGGGACTTCTCACCGTGGGAGCGCTGGGGGCCTATCTGCTCTTTACCGGATCGCCGCCTTCGCTTCTTAGGGCCTATGCCATGCTGGTCGTCGGCTGGCTGGCGCTGCTTTGGGGTATCGAGCTTTTTTCTTTCACGTTCCTTGCCGTCTGTGCCGTGGCACTCGTGGCGCTTTTTCCGTCTCTGCTCTTCTCCATCGGTTTCTGGCTCTCCGTGGCCGGGGTCTTTTTCATCTATCTCTATCTTCGCTGGACGCAGCACTGGCCCAGGTGGCTTTCGTTTGTCTCTCTCAATCTCTACGTCTATCTGGCGATGCTTCCGGTGGTCCATCTCTTTTTCGGGACGTTCACCCCTTTTCAGTGTGTTTCGCCTCTACTGACGATCCTCTTTTCTCTCTTCTATCCGCTTGCTATGTTCTTGCATCTGATCGGTCTGGGCGGAGTGACGGACGCCGCGGTGATGGAGCTGTTGCGGTGGCCTGATGCGGCGCGTGTCGCGGAGGTGTCGACGCCGCTATGGTTCCTTGCGTTTTTTGGACTCGTCACTCTTGGCGCCGTGCGCTGGCGGCGAGCACTCTATGTGCAGACGGGGCTTATGCTGCTCTTTTTCGTATACCTTGTTGAGCAGATAGCATAGTTTCTGGCCATAGAGAAAGATGATCCACGAGACGTAGATCCAGAGCATGAAAAAGAGCAGCACGCTGAAAGAGCCGTAGACCGTCGTGTAGGTTTTGGTGTGGACGGTGTAGTAGATGAAGATGTTCTTTCCGATGAACCAGATCAGGGAGGCGAAAAAGGAGGAGATCAGCGCCGCCTTGAACCGGATGATCACCGTCGTCGAGATCTTGTAGGTGACGAAAAAGAGCATCCAGATGATCAGGAAAGGGAAAAGGGCCAGAAAGTCGATGCCGCTGGTGTACTGCGAACTGTCCAGAAGCTTCTGGACCTTGACGGAGAGGTAGATCGACGCGGCCAGGGCCATCGGTCCCAGGGTGATGAGGGTCCAGTAGGTGGTCAGGGCGCTCCAGAAACTCTTCTGCTTCGATCTGAAGATCTTGCCGACGATATATTCGTAGTTCTGAAAAAACATGATCGAGGCGACGATGATGAAGATGAAGCCGATAGTTCCCAGTTTGGAGGTGTTGGCCAGAAAGGTGTCGATGTACTGTGAGACCGTCTCCTGGGAGGTGGGCATGATATTGGAAAAGATGAAACTCTTGATCTTTTCGTACTGTTCGGCAAAGTTGGGAAGGCGCACGATGATGGAGAAGCTCACCAGCAGCAGCGGAATGATCGTGAAGATCGTGTAGAAGCTCAGGCTCGCGGCGTAATAGGGGATGTCGGGGTCGTAGAACTCTTTGATCCGGCAGTAGATATCTTTTGCCAGATGGGGGATGGAGATGGAATCTTTTTTCCCCGATTCCCGATTCCCGTTCCCCGTTCCCCGTTCCCCCTTCACCGTTCACCTTTCACCCATCGTTACAGCGCCATCTTCCCGGGGTTGAGGATGTTGTTGGGGTCGAAAGCCCGTTTGATGTCGCGAAAGAGGTTCATCTCCTCCTCGGTGAAGGCCAGATGCATGAAGGGGGCCTTGGAGAGGCCGATGCCGTGCTCGCCGCTGAGGGTGCCTCCCAGATCGACGGTGATGCGGAAAATCTCCTCGATCGCCTTGTGGCCGATCTCCAGCTGTTTCGGATCGGAGCCGTCGACCATGACGTTGGTGTGGACGTTGCCGTCGCCCGTGTGGCCGAAACAGGGGACCTTCACGTCGTATTTGAGGGCCACGTCGTTGATGCGCCGCAGCAGTTCGGGCAGGACCGAACGGGGGACCGTGATGTCCTCGTTGATCTTTTTGGAGCCGTAGATCGTGATCGACTGGCTGGCGTTGCGGCGGGCGAACCAGAGGTCGGCCGACTCGGCTTCGTCTCTGGCTTTCTTGAACTCGATGCAGCCGTTTTCGTGGAAGACGCGCTCGATCACATCCATCTGATAGGTGATCTCTTCGGGCAGATTGCCGTCGACGTCGGTGATGAGGATGGCGCCGGCGTCGACGGGAAGCCCTTTGTGGAACTTCTCTTCGACGGCACGGATCGTGAGATTGTCGAGAAACTCCATCGCCACGGGTGTCACGCCGCTGGCCATCGTCTTGTAGACCGCCTCCATCGCGCTCTCGACGCTGGGAAAGATCCCCATGGCGGTCTTTTTGAGTTTGGGTTTGGCGATCAGTTTCAGTGTGATTTCGGTGATGACGGCCAGCGTCCCTTCGCTGGCGATCAGGATGCCGGCGATGTTGTAGCCCGCCACGTCCTTGATCGTCTTTTTGCCCGCGCGGATGATGTCGCCGTTGGGGCGGACGGCGCGGATCGCCATGACGTAGTCTTTGGTGATGCCGTACTTGGCCGCCCGCATGCCGCCGGCGTTTTCACTGACGTTGCCGCCGAGGGTGGAGTACTCCTGGCTGGCCGGGTCGG
>NZ_JAOZOZ010000148.1 GCF_029933015.1 Hydrogenimonas sp.
AGCTTTACGTCCATCTCTCCCGCCAGGGCCATCGAAACGGCGGCGATGAGCTCCTCGGCCCCCGGACAGAAGATCTCTCCGCCCATGATGAATCCATCCTCGTCGGCATAGACCGCCATGACGCCCAAATCTCCGTCGTGCGTGTGGGGAAAGGGCAATCCTCTCAGCCGAATCACGCTCTCTTTGTATCGTACTCCGCGTTTTTGCAGTTCTTTTCCGGTTTCTCCCACCACCGCGTAGGAGCACGGCAGGGTATGGATGAATTTCACCACATGGCTCAGATTCAGCGGTTCCGGGTTTTCACCCAGAATCCGCCTGACCACATAGAGCACTTCCGCCCTCGCCGCATGGGCGAGCTGGAGCTTGCCGTTGCAGTCTCCTACGGCATAGTGGTTTTCACACGCAGTCTGAAAGTGTTCGTCGGTGACGATACCCCGGGGTCCCGTCGTGACGGCATCGGTTCGTATCGGATCGACGTTCGCACGTCGCCCCGTCGCCACGAGAAGCCTCGGCACATCGTGCTGCGAACCGTCGTCGTAGACGATCCGCACACCCTTTTGTGTCGCTTCGGCGGATTGGATGGAGCGGTTGGGCGAGAGTTTCACGCCGATCTGGCGCATCTGATCGGCCAGATTGGCGGAGATCGCCGTATGGGCTCTGCGCAGCAGGATGTCGTGCCGCCAGATCAGCTCCGTCTCCACACCCGCCGCCGCGAAGAAGCTCGCCATCTCCAGACCGATGGCGCCGTCGCCGTAGATGGCGATTCTCTCCGGAAACTCCCGCATGTTGAGCACTTCGTCGCTTGTGATGACAGAGCTTCCGTCGTAGCGGATCCCCTCGGGAATGAAAGGGCGCGAGCCGGTTCCGATAATCACATACTTTCCTGTGAGAGTTTTCCCCTCCACTTCTATGGTATGCGGTGCGACAAGCACACCATCCCCTTCGACGATCTCCACCTTTTCGCACTGTTTCGTGATCGCTTTCGTCGCCCGCGCCAGAAGCGTTTCCTTCTCCTCGTCCAGCTTTGCCATATCGAGCGAAAGCGAACCTTCGAAATGCTCCTTTTTCGACGCGCGTACCGTCTCGGCGGCGGCCAGGTACATTTTGGAGGGGATGCAGCCGTTGTGCAGGCAGGTCCCTCCCAGATGAGCGGGATTCTTCTCCACCAGAACGCACTTCAGCCCCGCCTTCGAAGCCACGACGGCCCCTGCGTAGTTGAGACCGCCTCCCAGAAACACGATATCGTAGTCGTAATTCATTCTGCACCCTCCGGTTTTCCGTTTTTCCACGTTTTGAAAACCGACGGATCTTCCGCCAGCTCCTTGAGCGTCTGCATGAACTCCGCCGCCTGCCAGCCGTCGATGAAACGGTGATCGATCGTCAGGGTCACGTTGATTCTCCCCTGGGTTTCGCTGCCGATGGCGGCGATGCCGGTGTCGTTCTTGTTGATGAGGGCGTCGAACCGCTCGATGCCCGTCATCCCCAGGTTGGAGATACCGAAAGTGGAGCCGACCAGATGGGAGGCCAGTACTCTTCCTCTTCGCACACGCTTTTTGTAGTCCGCCAGCTCTTCGGCGATCTCCTGCACGCTCTTTTTGTTGACATCTCTGAAAACCGGCATGTAGAGGGCTTCGCCGTGGGCCATCGCCAGAGCGATCGATGCGTTGGGCCACACCTGGAACGTGTCCGCACCCAGTGTCGTACGGGTTTCGGGATGTCTCATCATCGCCTCGCCGACGAGCTTGAGGATCCAGACGGTGACCGTCAGCTCTTTGGTTTCGTAGGCGCGAATCAGTGTGGCGTTGATCCCGTCATAGATGTGAAAAACCGGTTTTTTAGCCGATTCCGTGACATTTTTGATGATCACCTGCCGGATGGGGCTCAGTGCCCTGGGGAGCGGAACGTCGTGCGCCTGGATGTATGCGCGGACATCCTCTTCCTCCACCCTCTCCTCCCCTGCGAAAAGTTCGGGAGAGAGCCGATAGCGCATCAACAGATCCCAGGCCTCCGGTGTAAACTTTTCGCTTTGCGGATAGGCTGTATAGGTGTTCATCTCACTGCTTCGCCGCGAATTCGTCGAGCGCTTTTTCCACCGGGATCATATACATCAGCGCGGGTCCGCCGTGCATCAGCACCGCCTGCATCGCCGCGTCGACGATCTCCTCTCTTTTCGCCCCTGCGTCGAGCGCCCCTTTGACATGCAGCGCGATGCACCACTCGCATTGCGCCGCCACCGCCAGCCCCACATTGACCAGTTCCTTGGCCTTCGTGTCGAGCGCACCCGGCTTCTCGACGGCGAACATGAATTTGTGAAACGCCTCCATCTGCTCGGGTGCCTCCTTCTGCAGCCGCTCCACCAGCGCCTTGATCTCTCCCAGTTTATCCGTGTAGGTTCCCATGATTCTCTCCTTTAGAACTTACATACGCTCGGCAAAGTAGTCGACCATATGCTCGAGCGTATCGACTTTGCCGTAATCCTCTTCCGGCACCTCCACCCCCAGCTTCTCGGCCAGGGACGTCAACAGATTCAGGAAGTCGTAGGAGTCGATCTCCAGTGATTCCTGCAGATTCTCCTTTTCGGGAATGGCCTCCCCTTCGTGCTCGGGCGCGATTTCGTAGATCGTTTCGACGATCGTCTTTTTGATGGCCTCTTTCGTCATAGCAGCTCCTTGGGATTTTGAAGTATTTTGTCGAGTCTGGCCAGAAACAGGGCACCGGTCCTTCCGTCGGTGGCCCGGTGGTCCCCGGCGATCGAGGCTTCGACTACCTTTCGGACGGCGATGGCGTCACCCTCTATCCAGGGTCTTTCCATGATGCGACCGAATCCCACCAGCGCCACCTGCGGCGGATAGATGACGCCGAAGACCTTTTCGACGCCCAGATCTCCCAGATTGGTGATCGTGATGGTCTGTTTCGTCATTTGCGAGCTGGTCAGCTTGCCGCCGCGGGTGCGCCGGATCAGATCGGTCAGCGCTCTCATCGTCTCGTCCAGGTTCATCGTGTGCGCGTCGATCATCGCCGGGGTGATGAGACCCCCCTCCCGCCGGGCGATGGCGATGCCCGGATGGATCTCTTCGCTGAGTACAGGCCCCTCTCTCCAGAAACCGTTGAGTTCCGGGACCGCTTTAAGCGCCTCGACCACCGCCCGGATCATCAGTGCGGCAGGGAGTATGCGCTCCTTGATCGACCGCTTCGCGTTGAGTTCTCTCAGCCACTCGAGCGCCGGCGTCATGTTGATCGGGGTCGAGAGGTAGTAGTGGGGGATCTCGGCGTTGGAGCGGCTCATGGCCGCCGCGATCGCCATGCGCATGGCATCGGGCTTGGCGCCCGCCTTGGGCAGGGTTTTGGCCGCTTCCTCGACGTCGCGGGCGCTGATCTTGCCATGCACCCGTTTCGCCAACTCTTTCAGGTCGACCCCCAGCTCCTTCGCCCGTTTTCTGGCCAGAGGCGTCGCACGAACGCGTCCGCCCTCCTCCACCGCCGGCGTCTCAGCCTGCCCGAGCGGTCCGAAAATCTCTTCCGCGGCGCTTCTTGGCGCGGCACCCGTCACCTCTTTTCTCTCCGTCGGCTGCGGGGCCGGTTCGGGTTTCGTCTCCTCTTCGGGAGTTTTCATACCCTGGGCGGCTTCAGCCTCAGCCAACTCCCTTTCGATCGTCTCGTCGTCGTCCTTTTCGGTCCTCACCACGGCCAGCGGGGTGCCGACGGGATACTCCGTCCCCTCTTTTCCGACGATCTTTTCGACCGTGCCGTCTTCGTAGATCTCGGCCTCGATGATTCCCTTGCTCGTTTCGATGTCGGCGATGACATCGCCCTTTTTGACACGGTCACCCTCTTTCACTTTCCATTCGGCCAGGATGCCCGACTCCATGTCGGCGCCCAGGCTCGGCATCTTGTAGATCATTACGACTCCTCCATCAAAGCTCTGGCCGCGACGGCGACCTTCTCGGCACTGGGGATCGCC
>NZ_JAOZOZ010000036.1 GCF_029933015.1 Hydrogenimonas sp.
CGAAACATCCGTTTCAATGCCGTCACTCCGGGCTTTATCGCGACCGACATGACCGATGCGCTCAAGGACGAGATCAAACAGTCCTTCATCGACCGCATCCCCCTGGGGCGTTTCGGCGATCCCAAAGAGGTGGCCGAAGCGATCGCCTTTCTGCTCAGTGACCACGCCTCCTACATCACGGGCGAAACTCTCAAAGTCAACGGCGGAATGAATATGGCGTGACGCGTATGCGTCGCGCCTTTGGCTTCACTAACTTTTTTAAAGTTTTTTTTGCTACCATTATGCAATTCATTAAAAAGGAGATTGTAATGGCAATTTTTGACGACGT
The DNA here is from genome assembly GCF_029933015.1 of Hydrogenimonas sp. Lineage (GTDB taxonomy): Bacteria > Campylobacterota > Campylobacteria > Campylobacterales > Hydrogenimonadaceae > Hydrogenimonas. The sequence goes on from NZ_JAOZOZ010000036.1 coordinate 329, forward strand.
AAAAGAGGTAGTTGTTGAGCAGCTCAACGTCAACCCGGACGAAGTGAAAATGGAGTCCAAATTCGTTGAGGACCTGGGTGCGGACAGCCTCGATGTTGTTGAACTCGTCATGGCGCTGGAAGAGAAATTCGGTATCGAAATTCCGGACGATCAGGCTGAAAAGATTCAGACAGTCGGCGATGCCGTCAAATATATCGAAGAGAACAAGTAATTTTCCGATAAAGGAGAGAAGAAGCGGCTTCACCGCCTCTTCTCTCCTGAAGAGAGTGTGACAGAGACGCTTTTGCAAAGTTTGCGAAAGGCGCAATTACAGGTGAACGAGAAGGAGATTGTGTGAGGCGAGTGGTCGTAACCGGACTTGGGATGATTAACGCGGTGGGTCATGATAAAGAGAGTTCTTTTAAAGCCATCATTGAAGGCCAATGTGGCATTGAAAGAATTACTTTGTTCGATGCCAGCAGTTACAGTGTGCAGATTGCCGGCGAAGTGAAAGATTTCGATCCGAAGACCGTCATGGACCCCAAAGAGGTGAAAAAGGCCGACCGTTTCATACAGCTGGGCCTCAAAGCCGCTTCCGAAGCGATCGCCGATGCGGGGATCGACGACTCCGTGGAGCGTGAGAGTTTCGGTGTCAGCTGCGCCTCCGGGATCGGCGGCCTGCCGACGATCGAAAGGAATTCGATCGTACTGCACACCCGTGGCCCGCGACGCATTTCACCCTTCTTCATCCCCTCCGCTCTGGCGAACATGCTGGGCGGTTTCGTCTCCATCGCCCATACCCTCAAGGGCCCCAACCTCGGTTCCGTGACGGCGTGTGCCGCCGGAACCCATGCCATCAGCGAAGCCGCCAAAACGATTCTCCTCGGCGGTGCCGACCGGATGCTCGTCGTCGGCGGCGAAGCGGCGATCACGGGCATCGGTGTCGGGGGATTCGCCGCGATGAAGGCGCTCAGTACGCGCAACGACGATCCCCAGCACGCCTCCAGACCTTTCGACAAGGATAGAGACGGTTTCATCATGGGAGAAGGCGCGGGTGCACTCGTTCTCGAAGAGTACGAAGCCGCCAAAGCCCGGGGCGCACGCATCTACGCCGAGCTGATCGGCTTCGGCGAGAGCGGTGACGCCAACCATATCACGACCCCCACGATGGACGGTCCGCTGCGCGCCATGAAGGCAGCCATGAAGATGGCCGGCAATCCGGAAATCGACTACATCAACGCCCACGGTACTTCCACGCCGATCAACGACAAAAACGAAACGGGAGCCATCAAGGAGCTTTTCGGAGGCAAAGAGAACTGCCCGCCCGTCAGCTCCACCAAAGGGCAGATCGGACACTGTCTGGGAGCCGCCGGTTCGATCGAGGCGGTGATCGCCGTGATGGCGATGGAGAGAGGCATCATCCCTCCCACGATCAACTACGAAACGCCGGACGAAAACTGTGATCTCGACTATGTCACGGAAGGCGCCCGTGAAGCGAAGCTCGACGTGGTCATGAGCAACTCCTTCGGTTTCGGCGGCACCAACGGCGTCGTCATCTTCAAAAAGGTCTGACGTGGCCACCTATCTTCCGTTCGAGGAGAAACTCAAGGAGATTGAGGACGAGATCGCCTCGGCGAAGGTTCGCGGCGACACGGAAGCGGTCACGATTCTGGAAAAGGATCTCGAAAAAGAGCTCACGAAAGTCTACAAGAATCTCTCCGACTACCAGAAACTCCAGCTTGCCAGACACCCCGACCGGCCCTACGCCCTCGACTATATCAGAATCCTGATGCGTGACGCCATCGAGATCCATGGTGACAGAACCTATCGGGACGATCCGGCCATCATCTGCTACCTGGGATATATCGATGATCAAAAGTGTCTCGTGATCGGCGAACAGAAGGGTCGCGGCACCAAAAACAAACTCAAGCGTAATTTCGGTATGCCCCATCCGGAAGGGTATCGCAAAGCGCTCCGCGCGGCCAAACTGGCGGAAAAGTTCGGCCTGCCGATACTGATGCTCATCGACACTCCGGGTGCCTATCCGGGACTGGGTGCCGAAGAGCGGGGACAGAGCGAAGCGATCGCCCGGAACCTGCTGGAGCTGAGCCGTCTGGATACGATGACCGTCTCCATCGTCATCGGAGAGGGCGGCAGCGGCGGAGCCCTGGCCATCGGTGTGGCCGACAGGCTGGCGATGATGCGCTATTCGGTCTTCAGCGTCATCTCGCCGGAGGGGTGTGCCGCCATTTTGTGGAACGATCCGGCGAAGGTGGAACAGGCGACCAAGGCGCTCAAAATCACGCCCGACGAGCTCAAGAAGATGGAGCTGATCGACGACATCATCGACGAACCGCTGATCGGGGCCCATCGCGACAAAGAGGGTGCGGCCAAAGCGGTCGGCGAATATTTTCTCGCACAGGTCGCCGAAATGAAAGAGATGGACAAAGAGGAGCGGATGCGGAAGCGATACGAAAAGATGATGAGTTTCGGTGCTTTTGCAGAGGCTGAAAAGAAAGAGTAGAGAACTTTAGAAAAGAGTGGAGAAGAAGGGGCGGGGGTTTTCCTCCGCCCCTTTTTTCGTTGATCAGAGATTGTGCTCTTTTTTGTAGTCGAGAATCATGCGGTACGCTTCGTCTTTGAGGCGAAGTTTCTCTTTTTTCAGTTTTTCGAGCTCCAGATCGTCCATGTGCTGGCGTCCCTCTTCGACTTCGGTGACGATATCGTCGAGTTCGTTGTGGCGTTCGAAAATTTTGGCGAAATGGGCGTTTTCGACTTTCAGTTTGCTGATGATATCACGATATTCATGAAGCATTTTTCTCTCCTGTTGAAATTTTTCTGATTATATAAAAATGTTACTTATTATGTCCTGTAGTCGGCATTGATTTTGACATATTCGTGACCGAGATCGCAACCGTAGGCGGTGAACTTTCCGCTGCCGACTCCCAGGTCACAGTGGATGGAAAAGGCGCTTTTTCGCATGATACGGGCCGCTTTCTCCTCCTGCTCGGCGTCGAAGAGGATCTCTCCTTTCCGATAGACCGTGACGTTACCGAATGTGATGGTCAGCGTGGCCGGATCGCAGGTGACGCCGCTTGCTCCGATCGTCGAGGCGATGCGCCCCCAGTTGGGATCTTCGCCGTAGAGGGCGGTTTTGACGAGGAGGGAGTTGCTGAGGGCTCTGGCGGCGACGGTCGCTTCCTCGTCGTTGGCCGCTCCCGTGATTTTGAAAGCGACGCATTTGGTGGCGCCTTCACCGTCGGAGACGATTTTGAGAGCCAGTTCGTGCATCGCCTTTTCCAGCGCGAAGAGAAAGGCCTCCCGGTGAAAAACACCCGATTTTCCGTTGGCGAGCAGCATGACCGTATCGTTGGTGGAGGTGTCGCCGTCGACGCTGATGGCGTTGAACGTCGTGGCGGCGCAGCTTCGGAGCATCGGATGCATCTCGTCGGCCGGTACGGCCGCATCGGTGGTGATGAAGCAGAGCATCGTCGCCATGGCGGGATTGATCATGCCGGCTCCTTTGGCCATGGCGCCGATTCTGAAACTGTCGCCGCTTTCGAGTCTCACCTCGAAGGCGATCTGTTTGTCGTAGCTGTCGGTCGTCATGATGGCGCTGGCCGCCGCGTCGGGATCTTTCGCTTTCAGATCGAAACCCTCGAGACCTTTCATGATCTTCTCTTTCGGGAGCCGCACGCCGATGACGCCGGTGGAGCTCATGACGGGATTTTTAATCTCCCTGAAATTGGCTCTGGCATGTTCCAGTATCAGATCGATATCTTCGATGCCGGCAGGACCCGTCATGGCGTTGGCGTTTTTGGCGTTGATCAGAACGAAGTTGGTCCGCTCGATCTCCTCTTTTTTGAAATGGAGAATCGGTGCGGCCTGGAACCGGTTTGAGGTGAAGATGGCACGTATGTCACAGAGTGTATCGGAGTGGATGAAGGCCAGATCTTTTCGGTTTTCGGGTTTCAGTCCCGCCGCGACGCCGTCGGCGAAAAATCCCTCGGGTGCACAGACACCGCCATCAATGGGTACGACAGTATACATGGTGGTTCTCCTGGTAGAGATGTGTGATGTGTAAAAGTTCGTGGAAGAGAGAGGATAGAGAAGTGAAAAGATGTGCCAAAGGGGAGCCTTTGGCGGAAGGGCTTACGCGCCCTTCTTTTTCATCGTGCGGAGTGTGGAAGCCGCGACTCGGATCTTTTTGCGTGTGCCGTCTTCGAGGGTGATGCGTACCGTACGAAGGTTGGGCAGGAAGCGACGCTTGGTCTTGTTGTGAGCGTGGCTGACGTTGTAGCCGGTCATCGGACCTTTTCCGGTAATTGCGCATTTTCGTGCCATGATGTAACCTTTGAAAAATTTATAGGGTAAAAAGTTGGCTAATTCTATTGAAATAAACCATAGAATTTGCTTAAATTAAGGAACAATTTATAATGGGTCAAATGGGGATTTTTCCTTTTTTCGGTATTTCAACACATTTACGATAGAATTTTACCAAAAACAAGGTTTTTCTCTCCCATGGTGACACCCAAACGAATCGCGGAGTATATCCAGAGCGTCCCGCCCCTGCCGGAAACACTCAAAAAGAGCCTCGAGGCTCTGGAAAAAGGGGAGCTGGCGGGCGCGGCGAAAACCGCCGCGGCGGATCCGGCGATGATCCAGTATCTCAAGCAGATCGTCAACAGCGCGGCGTACGGGTTCAGAAACGAGCTCAAAGACGCCTCCCAGATCTTTTCGGCTCTGGGGATCGAGCGGGCGAAACAGCTGCTTTACGCCTACATGGTCTCTTCGCTCGCACCGAAAAAATGGGCCTACTTCACGATCGACAGGGAGGGGTTTCGTAAGTTTCAGAGGGATCTGATGAGAAAATGGGAAGAGATCGTCCGGCATGAAAAGGCGGATGAGAAGTATCTGAGCGCCGCTGCGATCATGAGCGCCGGTTTGGTGGTCGCCGACGCGATTTTCGGAGATCACGCTTCCGACGTGGCGCTTTTGAGGGAGTCGGGAGATTACGACCTGGATACCATTCTCCAGAGAGTGAGCCGGCTCAGTTTCGACAGACTCGTCGCCACGATCGCGAAGAAGTGGGAGGTCGACGAGGATGTCGTCCGGCTCGTTTCCCTGGCTTTCGGGAAAGAGGAGTGTCCGCCGCAGGAGAGACTCTGCCGTCTGGCGCGGATGCTCCATCTGCTCCTTTTTTACGAACTGAGCCGGCCGCTGATGATGGATGCGGGTGCCAACGCTTTCATCGGCTTCAATCCTGAATTTTCCGAACCGGTTCTGGAAGAATTTCAGGAGATCGTGGGAATCGAATGAGACCGACCGTCAAAAAGCAGAGAATCGCCTATTTCACGCCGCAGGGTTTCCTGGACGGCAACAACGCCTCCGGGCTCATCACGATGCAGGATATGCAGGCGGTGAAAGCCGCCCACGTTCCGATGGTGCTGGTGTCGATGAAGAAGGTCGTCTTTTTCAACAAAAACGGCATCTCCATCGTGCTGGATGCCCTGACGAAGATCCAGAAGGAGACGAAGGCGACGATAGGATTCTGCGACTACACCAGAAAGCAGTATGACGCTTTTTTCAAGTTTTTCGAGGGTGATGTGGGGTTTTCTCTCTTCAAGACGCTCGACATCGCGATGCTTTTCGCCGGAGGCAACGAAGCGAAAGAGGGCGAGGAGAATGTCCTCATCTTCAACGAAGACCCCACCCAGCGCAGCATACAGGCGATCGAGATTTTCGACAAAGGATACAACCCCGTCGTGGTCCAGACGCTCGACGACTACACCGCCAGAGCCGAAGACAAGGAGAAGTTCGTCGCGATCGTCGAACGCACCTACCTGGGACTCATGGGCAACCGGATCGCGGCCAAGACCCGGGGCAACTGCGTCATCTACTACCTCAAAGGATTTCTCGACGGTTCGGTCACCGAACAGTTCGACGTGATGTACCATCAAAACTGCCTGAAAGTGGGGTTCCAGCTCTTCATGTTCGATGCCACCCGGGTCAGTTCGCTCAACATCCATGCGGCCAACTTCTTTTCGAAACTCTCGACTGCGGGAGCGGAGTACGGTGCGCTGATAGCGATCGTGGGACTCGATATGGAGAAGACACCCAAACGTTTCGTCGAGGAGCTCGAAGACGCGGGCATCATGTTTTTCGAAAACGAGACCGACTTTTTTACCGACGAGGTGGTCCAGTCCATGAGCGGAGGCGGGGCGGCCGTCAAAAAGGAGAAACACAGACTCACCAAGCCGGTCGTGGCGCGTCTGCCGGTTCTCGTCTCTTCCACGATGGATACCCTGCAGATGATGACCAACATGATGGCCCTGAAGGAGGATATGAACATCCAGCCCTTCACACCGAAGGGGAAGGAGCTGATGGCCAGCTCGATCGCCTTCTATGGTGACATCGACGGAATGATGACCCTCGTGATGCCCAAAGAGCTGGTCAAAAAGTCGTGCACGCTGCTCATCGGAGAGGAGAGCGACGACGTGGGAATGCTCGCCGACGCGCTGAGCGAGCTGGTGAACATCGTGGCCGGCAAATCGAAAACCCGTCTGCAGGAGCAGGGTGTCAACATCAACATCACCCTTCCGCGCAGCTATACGACCATCGAGGATCTGGAAGCCACCCTCGAGGGGATCCAGGGTGTTCAGGTGAACTTCAGTTTCGAAGATTATCCTTTCATGTTCTATTTGAGTCCGTGAGAGCGGCGGGCGAAAACCCTGAGACGAATGAATCGATAGAAAGGAAAAATATGCTGGTAGCTCCGAGTATACTTTCGGCCGATTTCGGCCATCTGGCCCGGGATGTCGAGGCGATCTGCGAGGGCGGATGCGATTTCGTCCATGTGGATGTGATGGACGGTCACTTCGTCCCCAACCTCACCATCGGGCCCGTCGTCGTCGAAGCGGTGGCGAAGGCGGCCACCAAACCGCTGGATGTGCACCTGATGGTGGAGAACAACACCTTTTTCGTCGATCTCTTCGCCCCTTTGAAACCGGAGTATATCTCCTTCCATATCGAGGAGGAGAAGCACCCCCACCGGCTTATCCAGAAGATCCGGGGTCTGGGTATCCGTCCCGCGATCGTCCTCAATCCCCACAGCCGTCCCGAGAGTGTCGAATATCTGCTCGAGGATCTCGACATGGTGCTGCTTATGAGCGTCAATCCGGGATTCGGCGGACAGAAGTTCATCCCGTCGGTGCTGGAGAAGGCGGCCCGGATGCGAGAGCTGATCGAAAAGCGCAATCCCAAATGCCTGATCGAAGTCGACGGAGGGGTCAACGACCGAAACGTCCACGACCTCAAAGCCGCCGGTGTCGATGTGGTCGTGGCGGGCAGCTACGTTTTCAGACATGAAAACATCGCCCACGCCATCGAAAGCCTGAAAGTCTGAAGGTCCAAAGTTGATGAGCGATTCTTTTTCCGATTCCCGATTCCCGGTTCCCGTGCGAACACCCCGTGTCAAAATCTGCGGGATCACCTGTGTCGAGGATGCCGTGGCGGCGGTGGAAGCGGGTGCGGACGCTTTGGGGTTCGTCTTTTACGAGAAGTCGCCGCGTTACGTGACGGTGGAGCAGGCGAAGGCGATCGTGGAGCAGCTGCCCCCCTTCGTGGAGCGGGTGGGGCTTTTTGTCGACAAAACACCGCTGGAGGTGGATCTGGCGTGTGCGGAGAGCGGCATGAGCCTGGCGCAGATCCATTTCGAAGTGGACGAGAGCTATCTCCATGCCCTGCATATCAAAGCCCTGCCGGTGGTCCGGGCGAGAAATCCCGAAGACGTGATGAACTTTTCCGGGCGATACCGGCTCGTGGACGCTTACTGCGAAAGCTACGGCGGGGCGGGGAAACGGCTCAATCTCGAATGGTTCGAGGGTGTCGACTGCTCCAAAATCGTTCTGGCCGGGGGGCTGACGCCCGAGAACGTTTCGGAGGCTCTCTCCTACGGTTTTTACGGTGTCGACGTCAGCAGCGGCGTGGAGCTTAAGAAGGGGAAAAAAGATCCCGAAAAAGTCGCGGCTTTTATCCGAAACGCCAAAGGCACGGCAACGTGCGCCCCCTGATCGACAATATCGTCGCCGCCGTCAAGAGACGGGGCGGACGGATGGAGCTGGAAGCTTTCCGCAAACTGATCCAGAAGACACGCGACTCCCTTTTCGAGGATGTGGATACACTGACGGAACTGGTGATCGCGTCGGGCGTGCCCATCGAGATCGTCGGGGAGGAGGTCGTGCTCAAGACCTATTTCCGGCCCTGGCGGGAGGAGACTTTCTGCATCGTCGACATCGAGACCAACGGCAGCGTACCCAACCGTTCCCAGATCATCGAGATCGGCGCGCTCAAATGGCGCAACGGCGAGATCGTCGACCGCTTCGAGAGTTTCGCCGCCTGCAGCTATCTGCCCTACAACATCAGCGAGATCACCGGGATCATGCCCGAAGATCTGGCCGACGCTCCGCCGCTGGCGAAGATGCTGCCCAGGTTCAAGGCCTTTCTGGGCGATACCGTCTTCGTCGCCCACAACATCTCTTTCGACTACAACTTCGTCTCCCACTCCTTCGAGCGTTTCGGCCTGGGAGTGCTGGGCAACCGAAAGCTCTGCACCATCGAACTCGCCCGCCGCACCATCGAAGCCGAACGCTACGGCCTGGGGCATCTCAACATCGCCCTGGACATCAACACCCTGGTCCACCACCGCGCCTACGCCGACGCCCTGACCGCCTCGAAAGTGCTGGAGATCGGTCTGAAAAGAGTGCCGGAGAGCGTGGTGACCACCGAAGAGCTGATCGACTTCACGAAGATGCCGGTCAAAAGGGCGAAAGCCCTTTTGAATAATGGAGAATGGAGAATGGAGAATGGAGAATGATGGAGGCGGCTTCGCCGCTTCCATTTTTAAACCAAAAGTCCGCGCGTAGCGCGGCTCACCGCAATCTTACTCAATACTCAGCACTCAATACTCAAAACTAAATAAACCTATTTAAAACCTTCGCCGCCAGCAGGTCCCCCCAGACGTTGATGGAGGTGCGGAACATGTCGAGGATGCGGTCCACGGCGGCGATGAGACCGATCGCTTCCAGGGGCAGGCCGACGGCGCTCAGGATCATCGTCATCATCACCAGGCCCGCGCCGGGAATGCCAGCGGCGCCCACGGAGGCGAAGGTGGCGGTGAGGAAGATGACGATCTGCTGGGAAAAGCCCAGCTCCACGCCGTAGCTGTTGGCGATGAACATCACGGCGATCGCTTCGTAGAGCGCGGTGCCGTCCATGTTGACCGTCGCACCCAGGGGGAGGATGAAACCGGCGCTCTCCCTGCGCACGCCGCCCTTCTCTCCCGCCACTTCGATGGAGACGGGGAGTGTCGCTGAGCTGGAGGCGGTGGAGAAGGCGATCAGCACAGCCTCACGGACTTTCCTGAAATACTCCAGCGGGTTGAAACGCCCCAGAAAACCGGCCAGGGCGGGGAGAACGATCAGGGCGTGGATGAAGAGGGCCAGCAGCACCGCCAGTACGTAACTCTCCAGATCCCATAGGGTCTGGAGCCCCTCTTTGGCGATGACGTAGCCGATGAGGGAGAAGACCCCCAGGGGGGTGAGTTTGATGACCCACTCGGCGATCTTTCCCATGGCGTCGTTGATCGCTTCGAAGAAGATCTGCAGGCTCTCCCGCTTCGCCGGTTCGATGTGCAGTACCGCCACGGCGAAGAAGATGACGAAAAGGAGGATCTGCACGATCTTCCCCTGGCTGAGGGAGGTGAAGATGTTGCTCGGCACGAAAGAGAGCAGCAAAGAGGCGAGGGTATGCTCCTTCGGCGGGGCCACGGCGTGGTCGGCGGCGAGCTGATGGGCCGTGGAGGGGTCGATGAGATTGACGACGACCAGTCCCGTCGTGACGGCGAGGGCCGTCGTGAGAAAGTAGTAGCCGAAGGCTTTGAGTCCCAGGTTTTTCAGCGCTTCGCCGCTGCCCAGCGAGACGATCGCCACGAAGACCGAGGCGAAGACCAGTGGGATGATGAGCATCTTCAGAAGCATCAGGAACAGATCGCCCATCCATTTGAGCGAGAGCATCGTCTCGGGGAGCCAGACACCCGCCAGGACGCCCAAAACGATGGCGGCGAGGGTCAGGGTTTCGGTGGTGAGATACTTTTTCATCGGTCTCCTTCCGGTTTGGGTAGCTGCCGGCCCCGCCGCCACGCCACCGGCTCCGGGGCGGCGGCGAAGAGGGTCATGCGATATGGTCGATGTAGTCGTTCTTGAAGGCGACGTAGCGCTTCGCCGAGGCGTAGAGTTCCGCCACCTCCTCGTCGGTCAGCTCGCGTACCGCCTTGGCGGGCGAGCCGATGATGAGGCTGCGGGGCGGAAACTTCTTGCCGCCGGTCACCAGCGCGCCGGCGCCCACGATCGACTCCTTTCCGATGACGGCCCCGTCGAGGATCGTGCTGTTCATGCCGATCAGGCAGGCGTCCTCGATCGTGCAGCCGTGCAGCATCACCCGGTGGCCCACCGTCACGTCGTCGCCGATGATCGTCGGATGGCCGTCGCTCATGTCGGGCTTTTTGTAGTGGGTGACGTGGATCATCGTCAGGTCCTGGATGTTGGTGCGGTCCCCGATGCGGATGCGGTGCACGTCGCCGCGGATCACGCAGCCGAACCAGATCGAGCACTCCTCGCCCGTCTCGACGTTGCCCACGATCGTGGCATCGGGGGCGACCCATGTGTTTTGGCCCAGTTTCGGAAACCACTCTTTGTAGCGTAAAAGCATGAAAGAATCCTTTAGAGAAGTTTGATGTCGTCGTAGCGTTTGAAATGGCGGTCGACACTCAGAAGCGTGAGATCCTCCGCGATCGCCTGGGCCATCAGAATGCGGTCGAAAGGGTCCTGATGGTGCAAAGGCAGGGTACGCAAAGCGAGGATATGTCCCATAGAGATGGGCAGAATGGAAAATCCCTCTTCCGTCAGCGCTTCGGCATAGTCCGGATCGATGACGAGATTGCCCCGTGACGATTTGATCTCGATCTCCCAGCAGGAGGCGACACTGACGAAAATGTCGTTGCTCCCGTCGGCGATCAGATCACGATGGTGTCTTGGCAGTTTCGGATCGTCGTAGAGCCACCAGATCAGAATGTGAGTGTCGAGCAGCAGCTTCACATCGACTCTTTCGTAAAAAGCTTTTCGATGCTTTCGTCCGCTTCGTCGAAACGGCTCATATCAAGAGGCTTTCCTTTGAGGCGTCCCGGCCGGCGGCGGGTCGGACGTTCGCGATAAGGCTTCAGCACGGCGACCGCTTTGCCCGCTTTGGCGATAATGATCTCTTCGCCTTTTTGTGCCAGTTCCACCAATTTGGAGAGTGTGGTTTTCGCTTCATGCATATTGACCGTCATGAAAACTCCTTTAGCTAATGTTAGCCAATGTCTTTGAAAAAGTCAATATCAGAGCTTCTTGATCTTCTCGATCTCGTCGCGAAGTCTCGCCGCCTCCTCGAATTCGAGTTTCTTGGCCGCTTCGTGCATCTTTTTGGTCAGCTCCTTGACGATCTTCTGGCGCTCCTTGGCGGGCATCTTTTCCAGCTTGCTCTTTTTTTCGTAGAGGATGCCGTGATCTTCGAGTTTGAGGTTTTCATCCAGCCGCCTTCCCACCGATTTTGGGGTGATGCCGTGCTCTTCGTTGTATTTTTTCTGCCGTTCGCGGCGGTGGCGGGTGATGTCGATGGCGTTTTTCATCGAAGGGGTCTCTTTCTTGGCGTACATCAGCACGCGGCCGTTGACGTTTCTGGCGGCGCGGCCCATCGTCTGGATCAGCGCCGTCTCGCTTCGCAGGAAGCCCTCCTTGTCGGCATCGAGAATGGCCACCAGACTCACTTCGGGAAGGTCGAGCCCCTCTCTTAGCAGGTTGATCCCCACCAGCACGTCGAACTCCCCCATCCGAAGGGAGCGGATGATCTGGTTGCGCTCGATGGCGTCGATATCCGAGTGCATGTACTTCACCCGCAGTCCCAGGTCGTTGTAGTAGGTGGTCAGCTCCTCGGCCATCTTCTTGGTCAGCACCGTCACCAGCACCCGCTCGCCTCTCTCGACCACCTTCTTGATCTCGTCATACAGATGCTCCACCTGGTACTCGCTGTCGACCACCTCCACCTCCGGGTCCAGCAGCCCGGTGGGGCGGATGATCTGCTCGGCCACGACGGCCGAGAGCTCGATCTCCAGGTCGGCGGGGGTGGCGGAGACGAAGAGGTAGTGGGGCGCCTTGTCGATGAACTCCTCGAATTTGAGCGGCCGGTTGTCCAGGGCGCTGGGAAGACGGAAGCCGTACTCCACCAGCACCTCCTTGCGGCTTCTGTCTCCCGCGTACATGCCGCGAAACTGGGGCAGGCTCACGTGGCTCTCGTCGACGATGATGAGGTAGGGTCTGCCTTTCATCTCGAAATAATCCAGCAGGGAGTAGGGGGTTTCGCCAGGGGCTTTGCCCGTCAGATGTCTGGCGTAGTTTTCGATCCCCTTGCACATGCCGGTGGTCTCGAGCATCTCCAGGTCGAACTCGGTGCGCTGCTTGAGGCGCTGGTATTCGAGCAGCTTGCCCTCTTTTTTGAACCAGGCGAGCCGCTCGGCCAGCTCCTCCTCGATGCTCTTGATCGCCTCCTGCAGCTTCGTGCCGCCGACGATGAAGTTGCTGGCGGCGTAGATCGTGGTGGTTTTCAGATCGGTGATCTTGCGGTTGGTGAGGGGGTCGAAGGTGTAGATCGCCTCGATCTCGTCGCCGAAGAACTCCACCCGTACCGCCTCCTCCTCGCTGTAGGCGGGGTAGATGTCGACCACGTCGCCGCCGAGGCGGAAGTCCCCCCGGTCGAAGAAGTTGTCGTTGCGCTTGTAGCCCATCTCCACCAGCCGCAAAAGAAGGGTGCGCTGGTCGATCTCGTCGCCGATCTCGAGCTTCTGGACCATCTTTTTGTACTCGATCGGGTTTCCCAGGCCGTAGTTGGCGCTCACCGAGGCGACGACGATGACGTCGTCGTAAGTCAGCAGGCTGGCCGTAGCGCTGAGGCGCAGACGTTCGAGCTCCTCGTTGATGGCGCTGTCCTTTTCGATGAAGAGGTCCTGCCTGGGGATGTAGGCTTCGGGCTGATAGTAGTCGTAGTAGCTGATGAAGTATTCGACGTGGTTGTTGGGGAAAAAGCCCTTGAATTCGCTGTAGAGCTGCGCCGCCAGGGTTTTGTTGTGGGTCATGATCAGCGTGGGGATCTGGAGCTTCTGGATGATCTGCGCCATCGTGAAGGTCTTGCCGCTGCCGGTGACCCCCAGCAGGGTCTGGTAGCGGTGGCCCGCCTCGATGGAGTTGGTCAGCAGTCGGATCGCCTCGGGCTGATCGCCCGAGGGTTCGAAATCGCTTTTGAGTTCAAAAAGCACCCGTTACCTTTTATCTTTAAATTTATTATTCTATAATTATATCAACAAACCCCATTACGAAGGATACCGGATGGAGAACGTCCCCGTCATCGAACAGCTTTCCAGGAAAATCGACAGTGTCGTAGGACGCATCAAGGCGCTGGAAGAGGAAAATGCGAGGCTCAGAAACGAACTCGTCTCCGTCAAGGCCCAGAACGAAGCCAAAGATGCCCAGATCGACAAACTCAACGAAGAGCTGACGATGAAAGATCTCGAAATCGAAGAGGTCATAGGAAAAATCGAAGCGATCCTGGGCGAATAGCGGATACGATGAAAAAAATCTCCCTCGTCATCGGCGGCAAACGGTACACGATCACTCTGGAAGAGCCGTTCGCCGACGATGTGGAGAAAGAACTCCTCGAACTCTTCGATTCCGGCAAGGACAACGAAACGAAAATTCTCCTCCAGGCATTTCTCTCCAAACAGATCGAATATCTCGAACTTCAGCAGAAAATCGAAGAACTTCTGAAAAAATTTCCGAGTTGAGGGCACCTCTAAAAACCCTATGCGGTCATAGCTTTGCAAGCTTTGTTCCTGGCAAGGCGCACCGACGCAGGCTATGCCATAGCATAGTCAAGGAGGTGCAACGAAGCCAGGGGCAAAGCTTGCAAAGCCCATAGGGAAGGCAAATTTGGGGCAATCTTCGGCAAGATATTTCCTCGACTTAACTACGGTTAGGCCTGCGGAAATCTCTCACCAAATCTTACCCCAACTTT
>NZ_JAOZOZ010000149.1 GCF_029933015.1 Hydrogenimonas sp.
GAAGCGGCGGATTTTTCGGTGCCGACGGTGCGGCGATCGACAACGACGACGCCTACAAAAGCGGCATGATGGATCCGGTCGACTATGCCCAGAACTTCCGGGCCTATGTAAGATATCGCTACTAAAATACCCCGAGGGCTTCGGCCCTTTCCGCACTACCGTGCCCTTTCGGGCACGTTTCTCCCATAAAATATCAGAGTATCTGTTTCAGAAGCCGGTCGGCGATGGTTTTGTAGTAGCCTTTCTGTGACGCCTCGCCCATGGCCACAGGCGGCGTGCCGGCGTCGGAGTGTTCGCGGATCCGCATGTCCAGAGGGATCTGTCCCAGAAAGGGGATGCCGTATTTTTCCGCGGTCGCCTCGCCTCCTCCGGTACCGAAAATGTCGTAACGCGTGCCGGTGTCCGGCGCGATGAAGTAGCTCATGTTCTCCACGAGACCGCCGATGGGGACGTGGATGTCCTTGAACATCATGATGGCGCGGCTGACGTCGTCCAGGGCTACCGGCTGGGGTGTCGTGACGATGACGCCGGCGGTGATCGGAAGCTCCTGGGCCATCGTCAGCTGGATGTCGCCGGTGCCCGGCGGCATGTCGATGACCAGAAAGTCGAGTTCTCCCCACTCCACATCCTCGAGAAACTGGATCAGGGCGCTGACGGCCACGGAGCTTCGCCATACCAGCGGTGTGTCGGAGGTGGGCGTCGTGAGGCCGACGCTCATGATCTTGATACCGAAATTCTCGCTGGGGACGATCTTGTCGTTGTCGTTCCAGCGGAGCGTTTCGTGGGCGGTGCCCAGCATGCGGGGAATGTTGGGGCCGTAGACGTCCGCGTCGAGAAGCCCCACTTTGAAGCCTTTCTGGGCCAGGGCGACCGAGAGATTGGCCGAGACGGTACTCTTTCCCACGCCGCCCTTGCCGCTGGTGACGGCGATGACCCGCTTGGCGTAAGGTGCGCGGTTGTTGGGGTTGGCGGTGTGGCCGTAGTGGATATCCTTTTTCTTC
Organism: Hydrogenimonas sp.; assembly: GCF_029933015.1. GTDB lineage: Bacteria > Campylobacterota > Campylobacteria > Campylobacterales > Hydrogenimonadaceae > Hydrogenimonas. Next base: position 1,002 of record NZ_JAOZOZ010000149.1, read on the forward strand.
GCCATCCCTTTGCGCCGGATGGTGATTTTGCCTTCGAAAAGATCCTGCAGCCGCTCTTTGAGAAGTTCGTAGGCTTCGTCGTTTTGCATCGAGAGGGTGACGACGGGTGTGCCGTGCTCTATGGCGATGTCGTCGACGATTTTCAGATCGGTGATGGAGCGGTCGAGTCCGGGGTACATGACGCCCGAGAGTTTTTCGAGAATTTTTTCATTGTTCATAGGGGTTGCTCCTCATTTCGCGCTGAAGCAGCAGGGCCGTGGCGCGGGCTTTCTGGATCCACTCCTGGATCAGCGGCGCGGCGGTAGGGTAGTTTTGGGCCAGCTCCTGGTAGGTTTTCGCCCTCTCCTGCAGCAGCCGGACGAATCCCTGCATCATCTGCGGTTTCATGTCGTGTTCGTGGGCGTGGCGCATCAGCTGCTTGAGCAGGGCGATGCGGTCTTTGAGAGGCAGCTTCAGCCCCATCGACGCGCCGATTCTCACGATGTCGGCGTTGGTGATGTAGACACCGCAGTAAAAGAGTGCCATCAGTTGCCGTTCCACCCCTTCATAGGCCGGGGGCAGGGTGTTTTCATCCATTTTTCTTTTCATGCGCTCTCTCTCCGTTTCGCCAGATTGACTTCCGCCGCTTTGGCGACGTTGGCATCGGTGTCGTTTGTCATCTTTTCCAGGGTCTCTTCCGGTGTCGAAGGGTTTTCCGCCACGCGCATCCGGACCATTTTGTCCGAATCGTCGGCGAGGATCTTCAGCAGTTTCGCCGGTGTGGCGGGATTGCCCGAGAGGCCGTCGCGTACGATTTTCTCGTCACCGAAGAGGTTTTGCAGTACCGACGGCGGCGTGTTGGGATTGGTGGCGACGAGCGCGCGGACCAGATTGATCTCGTCTTTGGCGAGATCGGTCAGTATTTCCACCGGGGTGTGCGGGTTTTTCGCGACAGCCCAGCGGCTTCCCATATCTTCGACGGCAGACAGCCTTACGAGAAGCTCCGTCATGATCGGATGTGCCGATTTTTCGGGTTCGTAGATCGAGGTGCGGAGGCTCAGGTTCATCGCGACCTGTCCTGCCACCTGCATGTCGTCCGAAAACGATTCGAAGATCGTTTCGACCTCTTCGAGGGGAGTGTTTTTGTCTTCCAGTCTGGCTATGGCTTCTTCTTTTGTCATGAAATACTTTTCCTTTTCATTAATATGGTCTCATGGTCGCTGTTTTATGGTATCAGAAAGAAAGAATATGAGTCAACCATATCGGCCCGTGTCATTGAAAAACGGCGTTCCGACACGTTTGAAAAATAATATTTTATTATTTCGTCAAAAAAAATTGTCACGCTCATCATGAAAATTGGACAAAAGAGTAACCCTTTCGGAATTTTGATGATTTTTCGTAGGTAATATGAAAAAACTTTATACTTTCAGGCTCGATTAAGAGTGCGGCCTCTACAATGAAGATGTATCGGAAGTACCGAAAAATCGGCATATCAGCCGTGTTAAACAATCTTATAAGGAGTGGTAATGAAGCAGTGGTTCAAGACGCTTTGTGTCGCGTCTGTTTTTTCCGCCTCCATGCTGATGGGGGCCGACAAGATCACGATTCAGCCCGAAGAGGCGATCAAACTGATCGGCAAACCGGGCTATGTCTTTGTCTGCGGTGACAGTGAAACCGCCTACGAAGGCGGACATATCAAAGGGGCGCGCGAAATGTACGCCCACCACCTGCACCATGCGGATATCATGGGGAATCTCCATTGCGAGCCGCTGTATCAGTGTCCGGAACATGCGGAACACTATATCGGCAGCAAAGGGATCAAGAACAGCGACGTCATCATCGCCTACGACAACTGGCGCGGGCCCAACGCGACGGGTGTCTACAGCTTTTTCAAATCTTTCGGCCACGAAAAGGTCTATGTCCTCGACGGCGGGCAGGACGGCATCAAGGCCCTCGATCCCAATCAGAAGATCTACAACGATCTCAAGATGAAGGCGCGAAAGCTCAAGCGTGAGGCGCGAAAAGCCAAAAAGGCGGGCGACAAGGCCAAAGAGGCCGAGCTGAAGGCGAAAGTCAAAGAGCTCAAGACCCAGATGAAGCAGCTCGAGCCCAAACTGCTCGTGCAGCGCGGCAAAGAGCCCCACTGGGAGCACACCCACTACAAGATCGAAAAGACGCGTCCCGAACTGCTGGCGACGACCGAAGAGGTCTATCACGCGATGCAGGATATCCTCAAAAACGGCGACAAGAGCAAATATGTGATCATCGACACGCGGGGCATGACCGAGATCATCGGCGAGCGCAAGATGGACAACGTCGCCCGCGGCGGCCACATCCCCGGATCGAAATTCATCGAATGGAAGAAGGTGACCGACTTCGAGCGCAAGAGGAGTTTCCGTACCAAGGAGGAGCTGAAAAAGATGTTCGAAAGCTACGGCGTGACGCCTGACAAGACGGTCTACGCCTACTGCCAGGTCGGTGCGGGCCGGGGTTCGGAGATCATCACGGCGCTCGAACTGCTGGGCTACAAGAACGTCAAAGTCTATTCGGGTGCATGGGATACCTGGGGCAACAACATGAATATGCCGATTCGACGCTAAGGGAGAGAAGATGGTAAACAACAAACGAAGAGATTTTCTGAAGTTTTCCGGAGTGACGGCCGCGCTGGTGGCCTCACAGGGCAGCCTGTTCGCCAAAACGGGTGTCATGAAGGTCGAAAACGGCAAGCACGACTATCCGAACACGACCTACACCGAAGAGATGTATCGCAACGAGTTCGACTTCACGCGGGGCAAAAAAGAAGATACCGGTTTCGCCTACCACTGTGTCAACTGCCAGGGCAACTGCGCCTGGGAGGTCTGGTCGCACAACGGCGTCGTGACGCGGGAGAACCAGTCGGCCCGCT
>NZ_JAOZOZ010000150.1:0-1486 GCF_029933015.1 Hydrogenimonas sp.
GGATCATCGTCACCTCTTTTTGCGTCAGATCAGAGAACGATCTCTCTTTTGGCAGCGCCAACGGCACCGCTCATTTCCGTTTCCCGCTTCCCGTTCCCTGTTCCCCGCTTTCCGATTCCCGCGGCGCAGCCGCTTCCATCAACCAATATACCATAAGGTATAATACCACCAGGTATACCAAAAAGGAGATCCCATGCAAAATCCTTTCTACTACGGCGGTGTGGTCTACGACGAGCATTTCTGCGACCGGACGACCGAGATCGAAACCATAAAAAACGACGTCGAGGCCGGCATGAATCTGCTGATCTACGCTCCCAGGCGTTTTGGCAAGACATCTTTGGTCATGAAAGCGCTCGGAGAGCTCGAAAAGAAAGAGGGGTTTCACACCGTTTTCGTGGATCTCATGCCCATCACCGACAAAAGGGAGTTCATCGACGCCTACTTCCACGCCATCGCCGCTTCCCTGAGGGGACCCGCCGAAAAGATCGTCGCCTTTTTCAAACAGGTCGCGAAGATCCGCCCAAACGTCACCGTCTCCTTCGACGCCGCCGGAAATCCCAGATACGCCCTCTCGTTCTCCTCCAGAGACATCCAGGCCACCCTCGACGAAGTGCTGGAAACCCCGCTTCTGTACGCCCGAAGCGGCAAGCGGATCGTCGTGGTCTTCGACGAGTTCCAGCAGATCGTCCAGCTGGGCCTCGAAGCGAAGCTGCGGAGCGTCGTCCAGCGCCACGGCAGCGAAGTCTCCTACCTCTTCATGGGATCGAAGCAGAGCCTCATGCGCGAGATCTTCACCGACAAAAACCGCGCCTTCTACAAATCGGTCAAACACCTCCCCTTGGGCCCCATCGGCGAAGAGGAGTGGCGCGCGTATATCCGCGACGGATTCGAACGCACCGGAAAAAACGTCGACGACGAAGTCATCGCCGCCATCCTCTCCGTCTCGGCAGGATTTCCCTACTACACCCAGCAGCTCGCCTACGAAATATGGGAGATGACCCCCAAAAACGCCGACATGGAGATCTTCGCCAAAGCCCTGCGTCTCGTACTCGAAAGAGAGGAGGACCTCTTCCGCCAGGAGTGGGAACGCCTCACCCTCACCCAGCGCAAAGCCCTCAAACTCATCATCGCCGCCGAAGGCAAAGAGATCTACGCCGCCCATCATCTGGAAGCGTTCTCCATCACCAGCTCCACCCTCCAAAAAGCCGTCAAAGCCCTCCTGAAAAAAGACATCATCGACGAAACCGCCGGCACCTACCGCCCCCAGGACCCCCTTTTCGGCTACTGGATCGCCCACCAGGGAAATTCTTGAATGACACCCCCATCGATTCACCATCAACCATCAACTGCGCCAAAGGCGCACTACGTTCCCGATTCCCGTTTCCCGTTCCCCGCGCCAACGGCGCCCCCCGTTCCCAGCGTCTCCGCCACTTCACATCCCTGCACTACGCTATAATAAAACTCAAGGAGTTTCAGTGCCCACCGT
>NZ_JAOZOZ010000150.1:1586-3880 GCF_029933015.1 Hydrogenimonas sp.
GAAAAAGGGGAAAGTTATGTCCGTATCGAAATTGAAAGTATGAAAGTTACGCATCGATATAAAATCTCATCGAAGGAAGTCAACAGACTGATCAAACTCGTCGAACAGCACAAAACAGAACTGATGGAGGCATGGAATGAGCACTTCAAAAAATGATCTTCGCATTATCAAGCTCGAATTCGGTAAAAAAATTCTGATTCATCTCTCGTCAGGAGACATCCTGAGCATTCCCTATGATTACACTCCCCGGCTTTCCCATGCCGATCCCGAAGAGTTGAAAGACTATCATCTCATCGGAGACGGCATCGGCGTACACTTTCCTTCTCTTGACGAAGACATCTCCCTCAAGGGCATCATCAAATACAAAAGAGAGCACGAACTCATGGCATCCTGACGCTTCCAGGCATACTCTACACTTTTTAAAATTCAATATTCCCCAACACTCCGTTCCCGCTTTCCGGTTTCCGTTCACCGTGCCTCTTGCGCAACCATTCAAAACTGAGCATTCAAAATTCAATATTGACCCAGTCCCCGCGCCTCCGCCGCCCCACCATCAACTATCAACTGCGCCAACGGCGCCCCCCGTTCACTGTTCACAGTTCACCGTTCCCCGCGGCAAAGCCGATTCCCGATTCCCGATTCCCCATTCCCGTTTTTCCGCTTTCCGTTCACCGTTCACCGTTCCCTGCGGCACAGCCTCTTCCATCCACCATCAACCAAAAACCATCCACCGCGGCACCGCCGCTCCCACCCACTGTATAAATTAAATTAATATAAAGCAATCCAGGAATATAATGTAGGTAAGAAGGATTTAATAGTTTCCCTTTGGGGCCGCACTTTCGGTCTCGCGACCGAACATAACCGAAAGGATGGAAGATGAGAAGATGTCAAACGATTCTCCTGTCATTGCTGGTGGTATTGATGATGGCCTTGAGCGGTTGTGGCGGTGGAGGCGGTGGAGACGACGGAACGAACGAAAGTACAGAAAGTCCCGGTACGTCGGTCGAAACCCGTGCCAACGTCTTTTCGGAGCAAAACGACTATGCCTCCGACAGTGCAAGCGATGGATACGCCCTCTTTTCCGCGTTGGACGAGGAAATCGCACTTATCGACCAGTACCTTGGGACGGACTGGTATCTCAAAGACTGGACAGAGGATGATGTCCGTCAGAAATTGAGCGACGAGCAAATCGACCGACTTTCGGACGAGCTGGCGAAAATCCACAACGAAAAGGTTCTGCCAGCAGCGGAAAAAGTCAAAATATCCCACAAAGGGATCGTCGACAGCGAGCAGAAGATTCAGCACTATCTTTCGATCCTCAATTCTATGGGCATCCATCAACGAGTTTTCGTGCTGGACGATTTCCTGATCGCTGGCGCAATTTTGAGCGTATTCATGGCAACTGGCCTGGCCGTCGCGGATGAAGCTACCAAAATGAAGGTCTCCAACGCGATCGACGACGCGGTAGAGGACGCCAAAGAGAAAGTCGAAAGACTCACCTCCAACATCGACATTCTCCAAAAGATCAAGCGGTTCAGCATCAAGGGCGCGATCGCGGGAGTCTATGCGACGGCTGAGCAGCTCGTGTTCGCGGGAGCGGCATCGATCGCGAAAGGCTACAAGGCGTTCAAGATCAAATTTGCCATCGATGCGGCATCCGTCGGAAAAAGCATTCGCGACATCGTCATCGGCGTGAAAAAATGCTACGCCAACATGGGTGACACGGAAGAAAAATCGATACACCTGAACCTTTTTGCAGATACAGACGATGAAGCACCGTCGATGTTCTACGTGGGCACGGACGATTCCCAGGGTGTTTTCCATAACGTACCGGAAGGTAACTGGACATTCGTCCTCTTTCGCGAGGGCGAAGTGCGAAGCGTCTCCCAGTGCGTCAACGTGGACCATGACAATGTCGAGGTTTCGATCTCCATGACACCCGTGACGGAGGAGCTCGACAGTATCGACCACATCTGCACGGAGAACGATGGCTATTTTGTCTGGTACGTGGACAACATCTCTTTGAAGGATATCTTCGTAGGCAGGTGCGAAGCGTTCATCTCCGAAACCCCCCTGTGTTCCCTGAGCGGAGGCGGACTCGATTGCAGCATCTACGCACACAAACATCTGCTGAGCAGAGGATATGCGAACAAAGAAGAGGCCATAGCCGCGACATGCGCGACCATGTCGACCATCAAGCCGTGCGGCGAAACATGGTTTTGTGGCTGGCTGGGATGGATCGGATCGGAACGCCACGTCATCGACTCCCTGCACGGATGTCAGTAAAGTCCCCG
>NZ_JAOZOZ010000151.1 GCF_029933015.1 Hydrogenimonas sp.
ACGGAGCTTTTCGATCTGGCGGAAGATTACGAGAAAGATATAGCGTTCTGGAGCGGTGTCGCGAAAGAGCACGGTGTCGTGCTGGTGACCTCCCTTTTCGAAAAGCGTGCACCGGGGCTCTACCACAATACGGCCGTCGTCTTCGAAAAGGACGGTTCGGTCGCGGGAAAATACAGAAAGATGCACATCCCCGACGATCCGGGCTTCTACGAAAAGTTCTACTTCACGCCGGGCGATCTGGGGTTCGAGCCGATCGATACCTCCGTGGGCAGGCTGGGCGTGCTGGTGTGCTGGGACCAGTGGTATCCCGAAGCGGCGAGGCTGATGGCGCTCAGAGGCGCGGAGATACTCATCTATCCTACCGCCATCGGATGGTTCGACAGCGATCCGGAAGATGAGAAAGCGAGACAGAAAGAGGCGTGGATGACGGTGCAGCGCGGCCACGCCGTCGCCAACGGCCTCCCGCTGGTAGCCGTCAACCGTGTCGGCTTCGAAAAGGACCCCAGCGGCGTGCTGGAGGGGATCCGGTTCTGGGGAAGCAGTTTCGTCTGCGGCCCACAGGGAGAGATGCTTGCCGAAGCCTCCACCGACGAGGAGGAGATACTCCACTGCGACGTCGATCTGAAAAGGAGCGAAGAGGTGCGCCGCTGGTGGCCCTTCCTCAGAGACCGTCGCATCGACGCCTACGAAGGGCTGCTGAAACGCTATATCGACTGAGCGGCGCTTCGTGCCGGGGAGATCGGAAATCGGGAAACGGAAATCGGGAAACGTTTGGAACTATTGAGAGCTAGCGGCCGGTACGGCGGTCGAAAAACCACATAAAGGCGAAGAGCAGTCCCGGGGTCTTGACGATCTTCTCATCGTACATGACATCCCTGGCTTTTTCGAGTGGCAGCGCCACGACCTCGATCTCCTCCAGATCGATCCCCCCGCCTTCGTGTACCTTCATCGTTCCGTCCACTTCGGCGTAGTAGAGCGTCTGTTTCGATCCCGCGAATCCTACGGAGGTGTAGAAGGAGGTGATCTTTTCGATCGATTCGAGGGGTACGTCGTAGCCGCACTCCTCGTAGATCTCCTCTTTGGCGATCTGCGCCAGCGATGCCTTTTTGTCCACGATGCCGGCGCACAGTTCCAGCGTCATCCCCTCTCCGTCGTGCAGATAGACGGCGGGTCGGAACTGCCTGACCAGGATGAAGGCGTCCCGATCCCCGTCGTAGATCAGCACGGCCACGCTGTCGTGGGCGCGGATGATCTCCCAGCTCTTCTCCACGCCGTTTTGGCGGTACTTCACGAGAGCGGGCCGGACGAATCGGGACTCCTTCAGCGCCTCGATGCGGAAATCTTCGATCATTCGCCCACGCTTTCGTTTCTCTCGCCGTCGCTTTCGGCGACTTCGTCGATGCAGTATTTCGAGCGGGAGAGGTCATCGAGACGGACCGGGCACGCCTGTGTCTTGACGGCGTTTTGCAGTTTCTGTTTCATGTCGGCGGCATAGCGGAGAAACTCTTTGCGCGTCTTGCCCCAGATCGTCTTTTTCGTCACCTTGATCACCCCCAGGGGGTTGATCGGACGGCCGTTCTTGTAGAGTCCGAAATGAAGATGCGGTCCCGTACTCATCCCCGTCGAGCCGATATAGCCGATCACCTGCCCTTTTTTGACGTACTTGCCCCGGCGCATTCCCCGTCTGAACTTGTGCATGTGCGCGTAGAGCGTCATGAAGCCGTCTCTGTGGCGGATCTTGATGACGTTGCCGTATCCCCCCAGGCGCCCCGCGAAGATGATGCGCCCGTCCGCGGCCGCATAGATCGGCGTGCCGGTCCGTCCGCCGAAATCGACACCCAGATGGGCCCGGTAGCGGTGGAGTACGGGGTGCCAGCGCCGCAGCGTGAAGCGCGACGTGATCCGGACGTGATTCACCGGTTTCCTGAAGAGGAATCCTTCGACCTCCCGGCCCTTCTCGTCGTAATAACGCTCTTTGAAACGAAAGAGGTAGTGGGGCTTTTTCCTCTTTTCGATCATGGCCGCCTCGATCTTCGGCAAACCGAACGGCCTTCCCAGACGCAGCTTCTCCTTGTATACGACGGCCAGACGGTCGCCCTTTCTCAACCGGGTGAAATCGAAACTGTTCTTGAAGGCGTCGACGAAGGCGTGGGCCAGAAGCCTGTTGTTCGTCGCTGCGATGATATCCTGGTAGGGAGAGTGTTCGACGGCCAGCGAGAAGATGTCGGTGATCTCCTGATAGGCCACGGGGATCATTTCGAAACGGTATCCCTCCCCCTCCCGTACCAGGTGGATCTGCAGCTCTTCGTTGATCGGGATGAGAACCTGCTCGATGACCGATCCGTTGTCGTCGGTCATCATGTAGTAGGAGACTCCGGCCCTGATCTCTTCGCAGAGCTCCTTGTCCTCCTTGTCGAGGTTCCAGTAGATCGACTGTGGCAGACCGTGGCGGTCGAGAAAATGAAGGAAGCTCTCACCCTGGGGCCAGGGCAACTTTTCGACGACGGAAGCCTGTAGAAAAGTGAGCGTGAAAAGAAAAAGGATGAAAATATTTCGCATGGATATGTCGTGTTCTTTAAGTTGAAATAGTGGGAATTTTACTCTAAAGAGCGTTAAAGTGGCTTTAAAAGATGGTTTGAGTATAATCAATCCCGATCAATCGAAACATGAGGACAACCGCCGATGATACGTACTTTTCTGTTACTTTTCGCTCTGCTGGCGACATCCCTGTCGGCTTCGGAAGAACCCCGCACCGTCACGGTACCGCTGGAGAATCTTCACGAAAACGAGGCCACCGTCGCCGTCGGGAATATCCCCGTGGGTGTCAGCGGCATCGTGATCCACGCCTACGACCAGACCCACAAGGCGATCGTCGCCTCCGTCGCCGTCACGCAGAGCGGCGAGGCGTCTACGAAACTGAAACTCCTCCCCTACCGGGGTCTCGTGCAGCCCAACCTTCCCACGATCAAAACGAAACCGCAAAACGGCGACACGGTGATTCTGGGATACCTCTACGACCGCGTCCTGCCGATCGTTCCCAACCAGGAGTCCTTCGAAAAGGCCAAGGAGAGCTTTCCGAAACTCCGGCTGATCCATCCCGATCTCTTCGCCGCGGAACTCGCCAAAGACAAATCACCCCTTCCCTACCGGGACCATTTCGCCAAAATGTGCGAAAAGATGCACCTGGGCCTCGTCATGTTCATGTTCAAGGACGGCACCGATTTCATCGACTGTGTCAGCTGGGTGAAGGTGGGAAGCTCCGACGTCACCTCCGTCGACGCCGAACACTTCAAACAGCCCTTCTTCAACCGCTTCGAAGAGATCCCTTCCGCCTTCTACGACTGGACCGAGTACAGAATCGAGGATTTCGACCGTTTCTACAGAAAACTGGAGAGTGAAAAATGATTGAAAACGTCCATCTGCAGGCCCTGCGGAAAATCGTCGGGGAAGAAAACCTCCACCACGACAAGGCCCACATGATCGCCTACTCCTACGACGCCACCAGGGAGCGCTACCAGCCCGACGCCGTCGTCTTTCCCCGTGACGAAGCGGACGTGAGCGCAGTACTGAGATACTGCAACGAACACCGCATCGCCGTGGTCCCCAGAGGCGCTGGCAGCGGATTCACCGGCGGCGCGCTTCCGACCAACGGCGGCATCGTCCTGGCGCTGGAAAAACATATGAACAAGATCCTCGAGATCGACATGGACAACATGGTCGCCGTCGTCCAGCCCGGCGTCATCAACATGGATCTTCAAAAAGCCGTGGAAGCCAAAGGGCTCTTCTATCCGCCCGACCCGGCCAGCCAGGAGTACTCCACCCTCGGCGGCAACGTCAGTGAAAACGC
>NZ_JAOZOZ010000152.1:0-1884 GCF_029933015.1 Hydrogenimonas sp.
TGGCTTCGGAAAAGGAGACTTCGGCGGGCTTGACGCCGTCGTTGCCCCGTGTTTCTATAAATGTCATGAAATCTTCCTGCTTTTTAGTCGCGATTATAGCCAAAAGGGGGTTTGGACAGGCTGAGTCTGGTACTATTCACCGCATAATAGAGAAATTTCTAGCAAAAAACTCAATCTTCGTAGGTGATCCCCAGCAGATGTTTTTCTATATCTTCCATATGCTCTACGCTGAATGGATCGAGCCCTTCGCGTTTGAGATAGTTATCCAGCAAAATCAACCCATCCAGAAAACTTGTAAGATCACCCGTGTTGTTAAAATCGCTTGGTTGAAATTTTGGGCACTTTTGCATGATCTTTTCGGGCGTGGCTTTGCCCCTTTCAAGCCCCGTAGCCTCCAAAACCCGCTCTAAAAAGCCGAGTGCACCGGCTTCCGGAACAAATTGGCTCACTTTTTCCAAACCCAGCGGATAGACGGCAAAAGAGTCGCTTAAACTGTCATAGCCGAGCTCCAGAGCGATGCCGAGGCGCCGCATCTTTCGGGCGGGTTCGTAGGTGCGCAATTTTTCAAGCGCGCGCGTGTAGCGATCGGCAAACGTTTTCGCGCTTACCTCTTCGACAGTATCGATCGAATCGGGCTCATCGACAAAGAGCTTTTTGTCTTTGTAGTAGAAAAAACGGATCGACGAGCCGTTGACCCTGACTTCGATCTCCCTGCTTTTTGGATCGAAGCTGCCTTTGAATGTATCGCTCGTATAACGGGCGGCGTAAGGGTAGAGCTCGTAAAAACCCCAGACCGTGCCGTTTTGCTCGATATTGAGAACGAAGAATTTGTAGTCGTTGATTCGTTCGTACTGCTCGTCGCTGAGCTTGTCAAAATCGAGAGGAAACGGGTTTTTGTTGGCGAAAAAGTGGGTTTGGGCAAAAAGCGATAGAGCGGTAAAAAGCGCAAACAAAATTTTCATGAGGTCCTTTCAAAACCGAGAAGTAGTTTTTGACATTCGTTTATTTTACTTTCGAAAAAGTTAATAAAATCTTGATCGTTCCATGGGTTTTTCAAATCCGTAGAAAGGTATCGAAAATCTCGACAACGACACTTGCAGAGGGGTATTCCGTTTTGCTTTTTGGAGGATGTCGGGTGCTGCCGCTCGTTAGGAGGTGCGGAGCGGTGCCTGACAATGTGGACGGTTCGCGCGCGAAGGCCGTTATGCCGCTCCCAATCTCTCCGCAAGCCACATTTTGATGATCGCCTGACGACTGACACCCAGGTGCCGAGCCTCACGATCAAGACGGTCGACCATCCATTTTGGAAAGTCGATATTGATCCGTTTGGGCTCTTCGTTGGGTTTGGTGATCTTTTCAGTATCGAACCACTCCAAAATATCTTCCTGGCCTTCGTCAAAGATTTTATCGAGTTCTTTGGCTTTCATAAAGCATCCTTTCTTTTTGGCGAGATCGTCTGACCGATATGATCCGAATAGCGTCATTTCGATAAGTGATTATGGCAGTATAATGCTTCTTTTCGATACAGCCAATTACCAACCACCTAGGCTCATCAAGTGACTGTCGTGATGGAAGCTGTATCATATCTTCATCTTCCCACAGCTTTTGAGCCTTTTCGAAATCAATACCATGCTTTTGCATGTTGATTTCACTTTTTTTCGGATCATATTCAAACTTCATATAAAAATTATATTGTGAATATGTATTTTTGTCAATTTCTCATGTATTTTTACACATCCATGCTTCGTGAGATAAAGGCAAATATTATGCGTTTACCGACCCCTTTTGCTCTTTTCCGCTGTTTCGATGCTTCTTTTATAATGATAAGCAATGCGTCCAAAATGATACACCGTCTCCGTCAACCAGGCCAGCATATCGAGATAG
>NZ_JAOZOZ010000152.1:1984-3841 GCF_029933015.1 Hydrogenimonas sp.
AATGCGTCCAAAATGATACACCGTCTCCGTCAACCAGGCCAGCATATCGAGATAGCGGCCGCCTTCATCCGTTTCCACGCGCTTTTCCGCGATGGCGGCGATGACGTCGGCGCGGAGGCGTCGGGTGGCGGACTCGACGGTTGTCGAGAGCCGGGTCGATTTGGCGACGGCCCTCTCCCAGTCGCGCTCCAGGAGGTACTCTTCGAGTTCGGCGATCTCCTGGCGCACCGACTCCCGCAGGATGTCTATCTCTTCCAGACCGATGTGGAGAAACTCCGGTGCCTGGGTGCAGAGCTCGTAGAGAGTCTGCAGGTGGTCGACCGTGTGGACGATCTCCAGCAGTTTCATCCGTTCGGAGCGGTTCTCTTTTTCCAGATGGAGGTCGTCGATGTAATCATAGATCGCTTCGATGGCGCGGTCGATCTCGTCGAGTTTCGAAGTGTTGTACCTCACGCGCGGATCCAGACGCAGTTTCAGACATTCACTCAGACGCAGTATCTCGTCGTAGACGGTCTGGGAAAGGGCGTCGAGCGCCATGGCGGGGTGTTTGAGTAGGCCCGGGTCGAGTTTACGCAGATAGGATGGTAGGCGCTCGGGAATGAGCCGCTCCATGAAGCGCGCGAAGTGCGAGGCGAAAGGCAGGATGGCGACAAGGCCCAGGAGATTGAAAAGCGTATGGAAAGCGACCAGCGCGATCTCGGCGTCGTTTTCGATGAAACCGGGCAGCACCCTTTCGGCCAAAAGGGTGTAGGGTGTGACCAGAAGCAGCGCCATGGCGCCGGTGAAAAAGTTGTAGATGAGATGGGAAAAGCCGGTCCGCTTCGCCTGTACCGAGCTTCCGATGGAGGCGATGACGGCCGTCACCGCCGTGGCCACATCCATCCCCACCACGAGCACCGCCGCCTGCTCGAAGGTCACGAGGCCCGCGTAGAGTGCCGTCAGCGTCGCGGCGACTCCCGCACTGGAAGACTGGGTGACGAGGGTGAAGAACATACCCAGAAAAAAGAGCCGCAGGCGGTTGAACCACGTATCGGCGGGAAGGTCGGCGAAAGAGACGAGATGGCGAAACCCCTCCATCCCCTCCTGCATCAAACCGATCCCCACGAAAATGAGCCCGAAGCCCGCTATGGCGTATCCCACGCGCCCCACGCCACCTCTGCCCAGCAGCTTCGTCAGCGCTCCCACAAGGACCAGGGGCATCGCCAGGGCGGTGATTTTGAGCTTGAAACCGAAAAGCGCGACGATCCAGCCGGTCACCGTCGTGCCGACGTTGGCACCGAAGATGATCCCGAGGGCCTGGGAAAACTCCATGAGCCCCGCCGCCACGAATCCCACGGCAGCCACGGTGGTGGCGCTGGAAGACTGCAGTATCGCCGTCCCCACCGCACCGGTCGCCGCGCCGCTGAGGGGGCTTTTGGTAAAACGCATCAGCCACCGGTGGATCGTCCCGCCGGCCAGCGCCTTGAGGCCGTCGGTCATGATGATCATGCCCAGCAGAAAAATTCCCAGCCCTCCGGCCGCTTCCATCAGCGAAGGTAAAAAAGCGTGGCCGGTTATCATCTTATTTGATGACCGTATCGATCCAGTGTAGGTAGCCCGTGTCCCCCTCTTCGATTTTGAGGACGACGATTTCGGGAACGTCGTAACTGTGGAGTTTTTTGACCCTCTTTTTCAGAGCGTCGAGTTTCGATTTTTTCGTTTTGATCACCATCAGCGCCTCTTTGCTGCGTTCGATCTCACCTTCCCATCTGTAGATCGACATGATCTTCGGAACGATATTCACACACGCCGCCAGAGATTTTTTCACCAGAGACTCCGCGATACGCTCCGCTTCGGCTGTATTCGGGGCCGTTACGA
>NZ_JAOZOZ010000153.1 GCF_029933015.1 Hydrogenimonas sp.
CCGTCGTGACGCCTACGGTGACGGAAAGGGTGAGAATGCGGGCGACGATGGGCATCGGGTCAACCTATCTGCATCCAGAGCCCTTTGATGCCGCCGACGAGAAACTGGGCGGCGATGGCACCGACGATGAGCCCCATGATACGGGTCAGTATCTTCATTCCGGTGACACCGAGAAAGCGGTTGATGATACCGGCGTATCGAAGGGAAAGATAGACGGTCACGATCGAAAGGAGAATGGAGAGTGTGACCAACGTATAGCTCCATGTGCTTCCGTATGTCTGTGTGTTGGTGTTGTTGAGGACGATGATCGTCGCGATGACGCCGGGACCGAAGAGGATCGGGATCCCGAGCGGGATCACGGATATGTCCTCTTTTTCTTCCGCTTCGTCCCGCTCTTCGGGGGTGTGACGCGATTTGCTCGCCTGGCCGTAGGCCATGTTGATCGCGATCATCATCAGGATGATCCCGCCGATCACTTTGATCGAAAGGACGTTGATACCGAAGAGCTTGAAAATGAGCTCTCCTGTAAAAAGGGTCACGAGAGAAGCGATCAGAACCGTCAATGTCGCCCGCCAGGCGACGGGTCGGATGATGGTCGGGGTCGCTGGAGAGATCATCGAAATCATGATACTCGCCGCCGCGAGCGGGTTGAGTATCGTGACGAGCGCGACCGTGTCATGAAGCAGTGTCGAAACGTATGAGGAGGTCATGAATTCTTTCCCTTTTTTGCGTCGGGAAGATTTCTCTTTTTTGCCCGAAGCAGGTTGATCCGGTCGTCGATACGTTTGATGACGATCTTTTCGGCAGGATGATTTTTCGAAAGGTTGACGAGTTTATGGAGCAGAGCCTTCCACAGTGCCGTATCGTCGCTTTTTAGTATCTTTTTTTTCAGTGAGGCCGGCAGAGATTCGCAGGTCTGCGTCGTATCGCGTATGAGCGTGTCATTGAGGTCCGCGGCATGGAGAAAAATCGCCATTGAAAGAGGTGAAAAGAGCGCTTTTGTCATCGGTTGTCTCCATTTTGGGAAAAGAGTATCAGGGCGAAAAGGGCGATGAAAAAGAGAACGACGAAAATGTTTTTCTGGGCGAAAAGGATCACGTCGATGGCGCTGTGGCCGAAATAGAAACCTATCGAGACGAAAGTGAAAGCCCATAGCACGATCCCCAACAGATCGAAAAAGAGAAATTTGAGAAAACTATAACCCGACATACCGATCGTCAGAAGTACGGGGATATGGGTGCCGTAGACGAATCGTTCAAAGACGATGACGAAAGGCCCCCACTTTTTCAGCCATTCCAGGGCTGTGGCTTTCTTTGCGGGATGGGCGTCGAGCCAGGCCAATGCTCTCTTTTCGAAGAGCCTGCCCGCCATAAAGACCAACAGGTCACCGATCGCCGCACCCGCCATCGCGACCATGACGGCATCGGAGTAGGTGAAGACTTTGTGCTCCGAGGCGAGCCAACCGGCCAGCATAAGGCCGATCTCTCCTTCCAGTACGCTCCATACGAAAAGTGCGGCGTACCCATGGGTCATCAGGAGATGGACCGGATAGGAAAATAGATTGAATATCATCGTGCCCCCATCTTTTCAAGCCGCAACAGCCGGTTATCGAGTTCGAGTCTGGTTGCTTCGTCAACCTCGAAACTTATTGTACCACTTTGATACATCTCCTGCAGACTCTTTATCTTCACCATGATCATCCGATCGCGCAGGTCGTATTTTATGCAAAGCACCGCCATATCATCACCAGTGTGAGTGCCGTCGTGAAGAGCAGGGCCAGAATGGAAAAACCGTTCTGGAATCGTGTCCCGGTGTACTCCCCCATAACGGTGCGGTTGTTGGTGATCGTCAGGGCGATGCCGATCAGCAGAGGGATGAGCATGCCGTCGAGGACCTGGGAGTAGTAGAGCGCATCGACTACGGTAATGCCCGGAAACATATCTACGAGATCCCCCACTACCAACGCTCCCACTAAAACGATATAGAAACCTTTCGCATCGCTTACTTTGTAGTCCATCCCCTCCCGCCATCCAAACGTGTCGGCGACAGCGTATGCGGTGGAGCCGGCAAGTACGGGAATGGCGAGAAAGCCGGCGACGACGATGCCGAAACCGAAGAGGGCGAAGGCGTATTCTCCGGTCAACGGAAGGAGCGTGTCGGCCAGCGTCGAAATGTCCTGGATGTCGGCGTCTGTTCCATAGAGAACGACGGCTCCTGTGACGATCATACAGTATGCGAGCAGATTGGACCAGAGCATGCCGGTAATTGTATCGAAGCTCACTTCGTCCGCCTGGACGACGCTCTTTTTTTCCTCTTTCTCTTCGGATGCCTGCCAGAACATCAGATAGGGCGATATCGTGGTACCGAGCATACCGAGAGCTGCGAAGATCCATGCGGAGTCGGCCTTTATGTGGGGGATGAATGTGTTTTTCAGAACTTCCAGCAGCGGCGGTTTCGCCAATACGGCGGAAAGAATGTAGACACCGAGAACCGTCGTCAAAACGATCAGAACACCCTTGACGAACCGATACTTTCCGAAAGTGATGAGATAGCCTATCATTGCGGTGATCGGGATGAGAAAGTATACGGCAGGAAAACCGCTGACGATATGCAAAATTGCGGCGATGGCGTTGAGATCGGCTCCGATCGTCAGTATGTTCGCTACCGCAAGAACCGTTATCATGAAAATGGTCAGTTTTCTGGAGTAGTACGCCGTCGTGATTTCCGGGAGACTCTTCCCCGTTACGATGGCGATGCGCGCAACCATATTCTGCACAGCGATGAGCATCGGTGTGGAAAGAAGCAGAAGCCAGAGTTGGGAAAAACCGGTCGTGGCACCTACCACCGTATAGGTGACGATACCGGCAGGATCGTCGCCAGCCCCGCCGGTGATAAGCCCGGGGCCCAACGCTTTGATACGCGCTCTGTTCTTTTCGATATCGGTACGGATTTTTTCTTTGATAGTCATGATCGGCCCCTCCCGTTTCCGAGCGGGTAAACTTTGTAAAAATTTCGGCGCGTTACGCCGCATGACAGCTTCCGACGGTAAACGACGGTAACGACGGGATTTTTACACGCCTTTTCCATCTTATTCGTCTTTGTCTCCCCCGGGATTCCTCCCGATTTTTTCTTTCCCGTGCAGTGCGAGAGGGATCTCGCCATCGATGGACCGTATGTGGATATCACGCTGAGGAAAAGGAATTTCGATGCCGTTGGCATAGAGTGTTTTGTAGATGAGTATCAGAAATCTGGAACGGGTTCGTTTGGGGTAGAGGGTCTCCCGTCCTCTGATCCAGACATGGAGCTCGAAATCGACGCTGCTTTCGTTCATCTGTGTCATGATGACCCGGGTCCTGCGCGTCGGGGTCGTGAGGATGTCGGTGAAGCCACTCTGTTTGACCGCTTCGAGCACCACTTCGATGACCCGGTCCACATCGCTGCCGTAGGCGACGCCGAAGGGGATGTCGAAACGCCGGATACGGTCGTTCATGGTCCAGTTGATGACGCGGTTTTGGATCAGATCCTGGTTGGGGACGATGACGTCGATGTTGGCGTTGGTCGTGATCGTCGTCGAACGCATCCGGATGTCGCTGACGTGGCCGCGCAGGTTCTCGTCGAACTCGATGTAGTCGCCGATCTTGATGCTTCGCTCGAACATCAGGATGATTCCGGAGACGAAGTTGGAGACGACGTTTTGGAGGCCGAAACCGATACCCACGGAGAGTGCGCCGGCGACCAGCGCGATGGAGGAGAGGTTGACGCCGATGACGTTGAGGGCGC
>NZ_JAOZOZ010000037.1 GCF_029933015.1 Hydrogenimonas sp.
TCACTACTCACTACTCACTACTCACTACTCACTACTCACTACTCACTACTCACTATCCAGCATCGCTTTTTTTCAGTGCTGCAATCGCTCAAACCAATTACCGCGCAAAACACCGTACAAAACAATCCCTTTTTGAAGTGCCCAATTTTCTATTTCGAAACAAATTCGAACGATAGCTGCCATTTGTAATGATTATATTGCGGATGGGTTCTATGCATCGTAAAATTTGCATGGAGATATAAGCAAAGGGTGGTATAATAGTAGCTTTTGAAAACCAATATCACAACAACATCATAGGGGGACACATGATTTTTGAAGACGAAGAGGATATCTTTACGGGCGGATCGCCGAAAAAGAAATTTTTCGACATCGTCTACAACGCCAACCGCAACCTGGTCGAGAAAGAGCTCGAGAAGCTGGTTCTGCGTCTGTGCATCGTCGAGACGATGCTGGAGGAGAAGATCGGCGAAGAGGCGCTGGAGCACGAAGTGCGGCAGCAGTCGATGCTCCCTTCGGCGGAGCTCGAGGATTGTACGGCCAGCAAATATATCGAATTGACGGCGAATATCCTGACCCAGAATGAGTAGGATCGTAACGGCTCTTTTCCTGACGGCATCGCTCCTGCTCGGTGCGGGAGCGAAGGACCCGAACGATCAGTGGAGCCATTACGACACCTTCGCACTGAAAAAGGATCAGGTGCAGCATATCGAGATCCACGCCAACGAAAAGACGCACCGTCTGGCTTTCCGCTGGACGCTCTACGTCTCCGGCGGTCTCGTGATGCATGTGGTCTACGACGGACACAGGTATCAGCCGCTGCTTTATACCGACTACAAACGCGATGCGTTCCGGATCGATCTCTTTTCGAAACCCGACGACGCCTCGCCTTTGCAGTTGGAGACGCCTTTCGCCCTTCTGATCTTCAGAGCCTTCGATCCAAAGAGAAAAGAGGCGCACATCGATCTGAAGATCAAAAGCGACGAAGAGAGCGAAGTATTTTATGAAAAAGGGAAATAGAGACGATGCTTGACGCTGTCGAATCGATCATGAGAGAGTATATCGCCCAGCTGGAAAACGAAGAGATCGCCGAACTCTTCGAAGCCCTGCCGCACGGCAAACGTCTGCGTGCGAAGCTGGTGCTCAAAGTGGCGAAGGAGAACGAAAACGCCCCCAGACTGGCGGCGGTCATCGAAATGATCCATGCCGCCAGTCTGCTGCACGACGACGTGATCGACGATGCGACGACACGGCGCGGCGTCCCTTCGATGAACGCCACCGAAGGAAGCAAACAGGCGATCATGATGGGCGATATCCTCTACTCCAAAGGCTTCGAGGAGCTGACGGCGTTCGACAGAAAGATCGCCGCCACGGTGGCCCGGGCCGTTACGCAGCTGAGCATCGGCGAGCTGATGGACGTGCGTTTGGGCGAGCGTTTCAACCCCGACATCGACGCCTACATGCAGATGATCTATCAGAAGACGGCGGCGCTCATCGAGGCGACGGCGGCTTCCGCGGCGCTGCTGGCCGGACGGGACGAGAAGATCTACGGTATCTACGGCAAGAATCTCGGCATCGCTTTCCAGATCATCGACGACATACTCGACATCACGCAGACTTCCGAGCAGCTGGGCAAGCCGGCCATGCACGATTTCGAAGAGGGCAAGACGACGCTTCCGTACATCTACCTCTACGAAGCGCTGGACGAAAAGGGAAAAGAGCGGCTCGTCTCGCTGCATCGCAAAAAGCTGAACGACGAGGACAAGGCGTGGATCGTGGCGATGATGGAGGAGACGGGAGCCCTGCGCCGCGCCTATCTCTACGCCAAGGAGCTGGGAGACGAAGCGGTGGCCCTGATGGAGGGAGAGGGGGAGACCTCCCTGGCCGAAATCGTGACGGCGATGATCGAGAGGGAGTTCTGATGCAGTATGTCGTCGTAAGCTATTCACACAAAAATACCGACATCGTCGTGCGGGAGAAGCTCGCTTTTCCCGAAGAGGAGGAGAAGAGAAAGGCGCTTGAGGCGGTTCTGGCCGTCAAGGGTGTGAATGAAGCGATTCTGCTTTCGACATGCAACCGTGTCGAATTCATCGTCAGCACATCCAACCCTTCGGCGGCGCTCGATGTGATCTTCATGACGCTGCATCACCACAGCGGTCTTTCGGTGGAGGAGCTCGAAGGGAGGGCCGACGTCTACGAGGACGAGGGGGCCGTACACCATATCTTCGCCGTCGCGTCGTCGCTCGACTCGCTGGTCGTGGGGGAGACACAGATCGCCGGACAGCTGAAGGAGGCTTTCCGCTTCGCCTACGAAAACGGTTTCTGCTCCCAGAAACTGGCGCGCGTCATCCATTTCGCCTTCAAATGCGCCGCGGAGGTGCGCAACAGCACCGATATCTCCAAGAGCCCCGTCTCGGTGGCAGGGGCCGCCGTGAGCCAGGCCAAAGAGGTGATGGGCGGCAACCTGGGCGGTTTCACGGGACTCGTCGTAGGCGCCGGAGAGATGAGCCGCATCGTGGCCCAGCATCTGGTGGCCAGCGGCTGCAACGTCATCATCTTCAACCGCTCGATGGAGCGGGCGAGGGCGATCGCCGACGAAGTGGGAGAGCGTATCGACGTGGAGCCTTTCCACGCCCTTCCCGAGTACATCAACCGCTACCGTCTGCTCTTCACGGCCACGGGCGCGCCCCACGCCGTCATCACCGACGAAATGGTCCAGCCCGCCACTTTCGAACGGTACTGGTTCGACCTGGCCGTCCCCCGCGACATCGACATCATCAGTGACAAAACGGTCAACGTCTACGCCGTGGACGATCTGCAGGCGATCGTCGACACCAACCTCTCGATGCGCCAGGAGCAGGCCCGCAAAGCCTACGAAATCGTGGGACGATACACGATCGATTTTTTCAAGTGGCTTCAGTCGATGATGATCGACCCGCTCATCAAGGAGATCCGCCTCAAAGCCAAAGAGGCGGCTCTGGCCGAAGTGGAGCGTGCCGTCAAAAAGGGTTTCATCACGCCCGACTCGAAAGAGAACGTCGAACGCCTCGTACACAACGCCTTCAAGAAGTTCCTCCACGCGCCGACCGTGAAGCTGCGGGCCGTCGCCGACCAGCCCCGGGCCGACACGATCATCGAGGCGATAAAGTACATCTTCGAAACCGAAGCCGACGTGAGAATGGGCGACAAATACAAGTGCGAGTTCATCATGAAGGACGACATCAAATAAATGAAAAATGAAAAATTAACAATGAAAAATGTGGGTGGGTCGACGCCATGTCTCGGATAATTTTTTCATGAAAGGGAGCGGAAGCGACCTTCCTGAATTTTTCACTTTTCATTTTTAATTTTTCATTCAAAAAGGTTTACCGTGCGATTTTCCAAAATGCTTATTCCCACTCTCAAAGAGGCGCCCAAGGACGCGGTGCTTCCGAGCCATATCTATCTGGTCAGGGGCGGTTTCATCTATCAGGTGGCCAGCGGGATCTACGACTTTCTTCCCCTGGGCAAACGGGTGCTCGACAAGGTTCGGGCCATCGTCAAGGAGGAGCTCGATGATGCGGGGTGCCAGGAGGTGCAGCTGGGCTTCGTGACGCCGGCGGATCTGTGGAAGAAGAGCGGCCGTTACGAGAAATACGGGGCGGAGCTGCTGCGCTTCGAGGACAGAAAGGGCAACGAGTTCGTTCTGGGACCGACGCACGAAGAGATGATGGTGGAGCTGGCGAAGCAGTTCGTGAACAGCTACAAGCAGCTTCCGATGAACCTCTACCAGATCAACCTCAAGTTCCGCGACGAGGCGCGGCCGCGCTTTGGCCTGATGCGCGGGCGGGAATTCATCATGAAAGACGGCTACAGCTTCCATGCCGATCGTGAGGATATGGTGCGCGAGTTCGAGCTGATGGAGGCGACCTACCGGAAAATCTTCACACGGATGGGGCTCGATTTCAGGGTCGTGGAGGCCGACAGCGGCGCCATCGGCGGCGAAGGGAGCAAGGAGTTCATGGTGTTGGCCGACAGCGGCGAGGATACGATCGTCGTCTGTGAGGGGTGCGACTACGCCGCCAACATCGAAGCGGCCAAGCGCAGAAAACCCGAAACCGACGCGGAAGCGCCGGAAGCGGATCTGAACCGTTTCCACACACCCGGTATCACGACGATCGAGGATCTGGCGAAATTTTTCTACGTCGATCCCTGGTATCTCATCAAGGCCGTGGCCAAAAAGGCGCTTTACGACGAAGGAAAGAGCGAGATCGTTCTCTTTTTCCTGCGGGGCAGCGACGAGCTGCAGGAGGTCAAGGCCACCAACGCCGTCGGGGCCAACGAACTGGTCGACGCGACCGAAGAGGAGCTCGAAGCGGCAGGGCTGGTACCCGGCTACATGGGACCGGTAGAGCTGATCCGCAACGTCGGTGCCCTGGAAGGTACACCGCCGTTTCACGAGGAGAAGGCGCATCTGAATGTCCGTATGGTCTTCGACGAGGGGCTCAAAGACGCCAAAAACATGATCTGCGGTGCCAACGAGAAGGACTACCACCTCGTCGGGGTCGATCTGACGGTCCTGAAGGATCTGGAGTTCGCCGATCTGGCCCAGACGCAGGAGGGTGACGCCTGTATCCGGTGTGGCGGGAAGCTCGCCTACACCAAAGGGATCGAAGTGGGTCACATCTTTCAGCTTGGAACCCGCTATTCCGAGCCCCTCGGCGCCACGTTCCTCGACAGAGACGGCAAGGCCAAGCCCTTTGTCATGGGGACCTACGGCATCGGCGTCAGCCGTCTTCTGGCCGCCGTCATCGAACAGCACCACGACGAGAGAGGCTCCATCTGGCCCGTTTCCGTCGCCCCTTTCGAAGCGGTCGTGATCGTCGGAAACGTCAAGGACGAGGCGCAGAAGGAGGCGGGCGAGAAGATCTACGAGCGTCTTGCGGCAGAGGGCGTGGACGTACTTCTCGACGACAGGACGGAGCGATTCGGATTCAAGATGAAAGATTTCGAACTTATCGGCTTTCCCTACGCCGTCGTCGTCGGAAAGAAACTCTCCGACGGTCTCGTGGAGCTGGTCGACCGGCAGTCGCTCGAAAAGAGAGAGCTGCCCATCGACGAAGCCGTCACGCAACTTCTGGAAAAAGTGCGATGATCTACTTTCTGCTCTATCTTTTTCTGGAGATTCTCGTATCGGTCGAAATCTCTTCGGCCATCGGGCCTTTCTGGACCTTCGTCGAGGTGATCGTCAGCGCCATCGCCGGTTTGCTTCTGTTAACGAACTTCCGTTATACTTTTTTCGAAAACATGCGGGCGATGACGGAGGGGGACATCTCCGTCGAGAAGTTCCAGAACCAGAATATGGCGGCGCTCATCGGCGCGCTGCTTCTTATCGTTCCCGGTTTTCTGACCGACATCGTCGGTATTCTGCTGCAGTTTGGGGTATTTACCAATCTGCTGGCGACGAAACTGGCCAGAAAACAGCGGAAAAAGAGCCATGTAGATACCAATCCATTCCATGAAGGAGAAACCGATGTCATCGATGTTGAAATCATTGAGCATCATGATGATCGCAGGTAGCCTCGCGTTCGCGGGGGGAGACGGCGATGTCATAAACTATGTCAAAAGAAAACTTAGCAGAAATCCGCAGGTCGCCATCAACGACACCAGGATCGAAGACAAACTTCCGATTCCGGGTATCAAGGGTTGGTCGGCCTATGTGGTAGCCGTCGACATCAACCTGACACGGGGCAAAAAGACACGCCGCGTCAAATTCGAGGATATCCTTTTTGTCAGCAGCGATCTGATCACCTCCGAACTGGTCGACCGAAAGACGGGTCGGGATGTGCGGTCGATGATCCAGCCCAAAATGCCCAAAGATATATACAGCCAGGAGCATCTGCTTTACGGCAAGCCGGATGCGAAACACAAAATCGTCCTCTTTTCCGACCCTCTCTGTCCCTTCTGCCGCATGTCGGTACCCGATCTGATGAAGGCCGCCAGAGAGCATCCCGACGATATCGCGCTCTACTACTACCATCTGCCCCTGACGACGATCCATCCGGCATCCGAAACCCTGGTGCGCGTCATGCTGCTGGCCCAGAAAGAGGGGAAAATGGATATCGTCGAAAAGATGTACCAGATCTCTGTCGACCCCGATCTCAAGGATGAAAAGAAGATCCTGGAGATCGTGAAGAAGGAGACCGGATACAGTGTGACACCCGAACAGCTTCATCAGCAGTGGATCGACAAGCGTCTCGGGCGTGACCGTCTGACCTCCCGAAAACTGCTCGTGACGGGCACTCCGACCGTTTTCGCGGACGGCAAAAAAGACGTAACCCGCGAAAAATACAAATCTTTCATAAAAAAGAAGTAGAGAATGGATAAACTGATTATTGCGACCCGCGGAAGCCAGCTTGCGATGTGGCAGGCGGAATATGTGAAAGACCAGCTTCAGAAGAGATTTCCAGACATGGCCATCGAGTTTGCCGTCATTACGGCCACCGGCGACAAGATCCTGGACAAACCCCTGGCGCTCATCGGCGGCAAGGGACTCTTTACCAAAGAGATCGAGGATGTGATGCTGGCGGGCAAAGCCCATATGGCGGTTCACAGTCTCAAGGACGTGCCGACGGAGCTGCCCGAAGGGCTGCGTCTGGCCGCCATCACGAAGCGTGACGATATCCGAGACTGTTTCCTCTCCCACAAATACAGAAACCTCGACGATCTGCCCCACGGCGCCGTGGTCGGTACGACGAGTCTGCGTCGCCAGATGCAGCTGCGCAGCATTCGCCCCGATCTCACGATCAGGAATCTCCGGGGCAATGTCAACACACGTCTGCGGAAACTGGCGGAAGGGCAGTACGACGCCATCATTCTCGCCTATGTCGGGATGAAGCGCCTCGGACTGCTCGAGAGCGTTCCCTACCACGAGCCCATCAGCGACGACGTGATGATTCCTCCCTCGGGTCAGGCTTCGCTGGGGATCGAGATCGTCGACGATCCCGAGGTCGCCGCCATCGCCGAGACACTCAACGATCCCGATTCGCAGCTGGCCGCTAAGATCGAGCGCGACTTCGTCGCCCGGCTGGAGGGAAGCTGTCAGGTGCCCATCGCAGTCAACGCGAAAGTGGGGAAAGAGAGTGTGCTGGGACGGGCCATGGTGGGACTGCCCGACGGTACGGAGATACTGCAGGAGACGCTGGAAGTGCCGAAGTCCGAAGCGCAAACCCTCGGTATCCGCATGGCCGACATCATGATAGAAAACGGCGCCAAAGAGCTTCTGGCCCGCGCCGAAGCGATGGCTTTCAAAGAGGAGCGCTGCGAGCGCTTCTGAAAAACCGGTTTCCTTCCGGTTTTTCTCATTTTAGGAAACTTCACCGGCCAACAGGCTGTCGATCAACGCATTGAGGCGTGTCACGTGCTTCTTTTTCCCTTCGGTCTTCTCCAGACACATTTTGCAGACGGTGTTCAGATCCCTGGCGTATTGGACCGACTGCCGCTTTTTCAGCAGTCTGAACCTTCTTTTGCATGTCGAGGGATAGGTGGGGTGGCACAGCGGCGCATCGGGTGATGCATCTGTGATAAACCATTCGTGGATGTGGTACATGTCGATCCTTCCGCTTCTGTTTCAAGATGGGCTCTATAAACGCTTCGATCGCCAAAATCCCTCTCGTTTCCGTCTTCATTGGATTTGAGAGAGACACTCCACTATATCCGATATCTCCGCCCGGCAGGTTGATTTCTGTCAATTTTTATGAAAATCTCTCTTTCTTTGTCCAACTCGTCCAACGTGACCTCGAAAAGAGTACAGCAGTATAAACAGTCGAACAAAACGATGTTTTACGAACATTACAAAAATCCTGGGACTCCTTATCGAACTGATACGGCGCAACGAAAGGGTACACGAGATGAACGCGCTGCTTATGGGAACTTTCGGCGACGAGATGGATTGAGCGAAGGTTTTCGAAATCTAAATAAAAGGAAAGCTATAATAGAACAATCCGTTGAAAATCTGCCGAAAGGAATCTCCATGCGCCCGAAACCTCTGAATTTCGAAACGATCGATCATCGCTGCGACGCAGGTCTCTTTACCTTCGAGACCACGAAAGAGATCGAGGGGGAGTTCGCCCCCCTGGGCCAGGAGAGAGCCGTCCGCTCTTTGGGGTTCGAACCCGTCTCCGCCGCGAACCGTTACAACGTCTATGTCATGGGTCCGGCCGGCCTGGGGAAACACGAGATCGTGGAAAAGATTCTGCGCCAGAGGGCCCGCTCGAAAGAGACGCCCCGTGATATCTGCTACGTCAACAATTTCGCCGAGCCCAACAAACCCCTCGCCATCGAACTCGACGCGGGTCTGGCCAAAACGTTCAAGGAGGATGTCGACAAGCTCGTCGAAACACTGAAAAACGCCATTCCCGCCGCCTTCGAGAGCGACGCCTACCATGCACAGCGCAAAATGATCGACGACACTTTCAAAGCCAAAAGCGAAGAGGTCTACGGGCAAATCGAAGAGGAGGCCAAAAAGATGGGTATGGCGATGGTCAGAACCCCCGGGGGGATCGTCTTCGTTCCCCGAAAGGAGAACGGGGAGCTGATGAGCCCCAAAGAGTTCCATGCCCTTCCCCAGGAGATCCGCGACGAGATGGAGAAACGGGTGGACCTGCTCAACGAACATCTCAACGAAGCGACGCGTACGCTGATGCTTTTTCGCAAGGAGCTCTTCGAAAAGATCAAAAAGCTAAACATCGAAACGACGAAAATGGTGGCGGGAGATATGATCGACGCGCTCAAGGAGGCCTACAAAAAATATGACAAGGTCCAGAGCTATCTGGAGGCTTTCGAAAAGGATGTCGTGGAGAATGTGGAGGATTTTCTCTTCAAGGAGGAGCAGGCGGGGGCGGTACCCATGGCGTTCACGGCACTTTTCAGACCCTCCTTCAGACGGTACGAGGTCAATATCCTCGTAAGCCACGGCGAAGGGGAGAGTGCACCCGTCGTCTACGAGGACAATCCCACCTACGAGAACATCGTGGGACGAATCGAACATATCGCACAGATGGGTACACTGATCACCGACTTCACACTGATACGACCCGGCGCTCTGCATCGGGCGAGGGGCGGCTATCTGATCCTCGATGCACGGAAAGTGCTGATCGAGCCTTTCGCCTGGGAGTCGCTGAAAAGAGCGCTGATGTCGGAGGAGATCAAGATCGTTCCCAAAGAGCGGATGATCGGTCTCATCAGTACACTGACACTGGAGCCCGAGCCCGTCTCTTTCGATATCAAGGTGGTTCTGGTGGGCAGCCGTCTGCTCTACTATCTGCTCTACAATCTCGACAGCGACTTCAAGGGGCTTTTCAACATCAACGCCGATTTCAACGAAATCTACGAAAAGGATGAAAAGACGCTGCATCTCTACGCTTCGCTGATCGCCTCGATCGCGAAAAAAGGCGGACTGCTGCCGCTTTCCAAAAGCGGGGTGGCACGGACCATCGACTTCAGTTCCCGTCTGGCCGAAGATTCGACGAAACTCTCTTTGGAGATCATGAAGATCAAAACCATGATGGAACAGGCGGACTTTTTCGCCCGTGAGAGGGGTCGTGACGTCATAGAGGATACCGATGTCGAAAGAGCGATCGCGGAGATGGAGTATCGCAGCGGCCGGATCCGGGAGAGAATGCTCGAAGAGTTCGAACGCGGAATCGTCAAGATCGATACGGAGGGAAAACGGATCGGTCAGATCAACGGACTCAGCGTCATCGATCTGGGCGACATCGTCTTCGGCAAACCGGTGAGGATCACGGCGGTGGCGCGTGTGGGCAAAGGGAAGGTGATCGATATCGAGAAGGAGTCGGAGCTGGGTGGAAAGATCTTTTCCAAAAGCGTCATGATCATCTCCGGCTTTCTCAAAGGCCGCTACATGCCCGACAAACCTCTGACGCTGACGGCATCGCTGGTCTTCGAGCAGAGCTACAGCGGAGTCGAAGGAGACAGCGCTTCGCTGGCCGAAACCTGTGCACTGCTTTCGGCGATCGCCCAGGTCCCGATCAAGCAGAACATCGCCATCACCGGATCGATGAGTCAGAAGGGCGATGCCCAGGCGATCGGGGGTGTCAACGAAAAGATCGAAGGGTTTTTCGATATCTGCCGACTCAAAGGTCTCACGGGCGATCAGGGCGTCGTCATTCCACGATCCAACATCGACCATCTGATGCTCAAAAAAGAGGTCCTCGAAGCGATCGAAGGGGGAAAGTTCCACCTCTACGCCGTCGACGATATCGACGAAGCGATCGAAATCTACACCGACATGAAAGCGGGAAAACGGGGCAAAAACGGCAAATTTCCGAAAGACTCCTTCAATTATCTCGTCGAAGAGAAACTCGTGGAGTTCGTCAAAAACGCCAAAGTGCTTTTCAAAGAGAGCGAAACTTCCGAAACGAAAAAGGGGTGATCACACTTTTTTGCGTATCGGCACGATGACGCCGATACGTGTTATGTGCTCCTTTTAATCATTGATTGTATAGAATAATCTGAAAAAAATCCCAAGAAGAAGGAATCCGATGGCGACGATGGACGAGTGGCTGGAGAGATTGGAAAGAGAGGGGAATCTGAGAATCGTCGAAGAGCCGTGCGACGTGAATCTCGAGATCGCCCACGCGGCCTACGTGGAGGTGAAGAAGCCCGATTCGAAGGTGCTGCTCTTCAAACGGCCGGTGAACCGGGAGAAGGGGATCGAGTACGAGATGCCGGTGGTGATGAACATGTTCGCCGGCTTCGACGTGACCGAAAAGATTTTCGGCCGCCATCCCGACACCATCGCCGAAGAGATCGAGGCGCTGATGCACA
Organism: Hydrogenimonas sp.; assembly: GCF_029933015.1. GTDB lineage: Bacteria > Campylobacterota > Campylobacteria > Campylobacterales > Hydrogenimonadaceae > Hydrogenimonas. Next base: position 10,825 of record NZ_JAOZOZ010000037.1, read on the forward strand.
TGAAACCGCCCCGGGGATTCATGGAGAAACTCTCGCTGCTGCCCAAACTCTTCGCGCTCAAAAACGTCTTCCCCAAACGACTGAAACAAAAAGGCCTCTGCCAGCAGATCGTCAAGACCGCTTCCCAGGTCGATCTGGACGAGCTTCCGATCCTGAAAACCTGGAGCGAGGACGGCGGCCCCTTCATCACGATGGGACAGGTCTACACCCGCTCTCTGGACGGCCAGATGCAGAATCTGGGGATGTACCGGCTGCAGCAGTACTCCAAAAACCGTCTGGGGATGCACTGGCAGATCCACAAGGACGCCAGCCACTTCTTCGACCAGTACAAAGAGGCGGGGAAAAAGATGCCCGTCACCGTCGCCATCGGAGGCGATCCGCTCTACATCTGGTGCGGCCAGGCACCGCTGCCCTACGGGATCTTCGAGCTGCTTCTCTACGGTTTCGTGCGGGGTGAACCGGCGCGGCTGGTCAAGTCGATCACCAACGACATCTGGATTCCCGAAGATGCCGACATCGTCATCGAAGGGGAGGTGGATCCGAACGAGATGGTCATCGAAGGCCCTTTCGGCGACCATACCGGCTACTATACCCTCAAAGAGCCCTATCCGGTCATGGATGTGACGGCGGTCACGATGAAGGAGAATCCGGTCTATCAGGCGACGGTGGTGGGCAAGCCGCCCCTGGAGGACAAATATATGGGGTGGGGGACCGAGCGGATCTTCCTGCCGCTGCTCAAAACCACGGCCCCCGATCTCATCGACTACCACATGCCCGAAAACGGGGTCTTCCACAATCTGATCCTGGCGAAGATGGAGACCCACTACAAAGGGCACGCCAAGCAGTTCATGCACGCGTTCTGGGGAGTGGGGCAGATGAGTTTCGTCAAGCACGCCATATTCATGGGAAAGGACGCGCCGGAACTGACCGATTACGAGCTGGTCACCGACTATATTCTCAACCGGGTCGATCCCGCCAAAATCCTGATCACCGAAGGGATCGTCGACGCGCTGGACCACAGCAGTCCCGAGACGCTGGTGGGAGGCAAGCTGGGCCTCGACTGTACGGGGGATGAGGTCCCTCACGGCGTCGAGGAGCCTCTGGATGATGGAAGATTGCTGGAGGCGATGCGGCTCATCGACAGCGATGTGAAATCCGTGAAACAGTATGGAACCCATACGAAAAATCCGGTCTGTGTCGTCGCCTACGAAAAGAGGCGGTGCGTGCAGGAGTTTTTCGACGATATCGAGGGGCTAAAACGGCATCTGAAGATCGTCGTGGTGGTCGATGCGGCACGCAACGACGTGGAAAATCCCTACATGCTGGTCTGGCGCGTGGCCAACAACATCGACGCCCTGCGCGACGTCCGCAAAGCTCCTTTCATCATGCTCGACGCCACCGACAAGAACGCCCTCGACGGTTACGAAAGGGAGTGGCCGGGTGACGTGATGTGTGACATGAAGGTTCTCGAAAGTCTGAAGGAGAGAGGGATCGTCGATTTCGACGACGATCTGGTCAAGCGCTTCTACCTCTGAGCCGCCGGGCCGGTATCGACGGTTCCGATCCAGCGGAGGATATCGGTGACGATCGCATCGGCCGCTCGGTTGAAGGCTTCGACGCCTCCTTTCGCGTCCTCGCTGCCGGCCGGAACCGAAGTTTCGAAGAGTCTGGCGGCGAGACTCTCTCTGGAGCGGTGGTCCAGAAGCGTGGCCATGCAGGAGAGTCGTACTTTCGACGGTTTGCCGTCGGTGAAATCCTGGATCGCTTCGAGTATGGCGATCTCCAGCCTGTAGTGGGCTCTGACGCCGCTGACCTTTCCGACGACCGTCCGGGCGACGTGGGCTTTTTTAAAGGCGTAGAGGAGTTTGTTCTCCAGCATCGTGGCGGGCGTTTCGTACCAGCGGCTGAAGGCGTAGGGCTGTCTGCGATGGTCTGCGTCCAGGTAGTAGATGCCTGAACTCTCACTCAGGCGGGTAGGATGGACCATGACGATCTCCAGCGTATCGAAGCGGGGAGTGGGAAAAACGAGCGCTTCGAGATTCGGGGTGTGGGTCTCGATCGAATAGTAGCGGATCGGCGGTACCTTTTTGGTGGCGCATCCTCCCAGAGCTGCGATCATCAGGGCTGTGAGCGCCCATCCTGTCGTCGTTTTCAGCAATCTTCGTTTTTTCATCGTTTTTCTCCCGGTCCCAGCAGCGGTTCGGACTCTTTGAAAAAGAGATCCCGCGGGCTGTTTTTGAACATCTGCGAATTCTCCTGAAGCTCATAGACCAGAGACTGGGCCGAGCGCAGCAGCCGGTCGGTCTCGGCCAGCGTGTCGTGGAGTATCAGGCGCATATCCAGATCCCCCGCTTCGATTCTCTCTTTCAGCAGAGCGCTGAGCTCTTTGACGGCGTCGGCACTCTCGACAATGGAAGCCATCGTCCGGTTTCCCTCCACGCGAAGATTGTCTGCCGCGAGTCTGACGGCATCGCTCGTTTCGTAGAGACTCTGGAGTCTGTCGGAGGCTTTCGCGAGATTGGAGAGGAGTGTCTGGATGTGCTCCGCGTTTTGGTCGCTCATGATTTTTTCGAGCCGCCGGGTGGAGGCGTCGAGATTCGCGATGGTTTCTCGGATATGGTCGATCGTTTCGTCGGTCAGTGTTTTGTTGATGCGGTCGAAGGCTTCGGCGACGTTGATGGCCACTTCGGGGAGGGCGTCGCCCAGTTTGGTCAGAGCCGAGGGTTTCGAGGGGATGACCGGTACCTTGCCCGGTTCGGTTTCGATCGGTTTGGCGCCGATCTTCCCACCGGAGATCTCGACGTAGGCGATACCGGTGATCCCTTCGAGTTTGAGCTGGGTATACATGCCCCGGCGGACGATGAAATCGGCCGGGATCCTGAGTGTCAGCCGGACCCGTGTGGGGTCTTTGGAATCGACGTAGATATTTTTGACTTTGCCGATCTCGACCCCCATATATTTGACGGCCCCATCCTTCGGAAGGCCCGAGACGGACTCCATCATATAGGTGTAGTAGATCTTGTAGCTTCTCTTCTTTTCGTCGATTTTCCCCATCCAGAGCGCGAAAAAGACGGCCCCCGCACTCAGCAGCAGCACGAAGAGACCGACGATGACGTAGTTGGCCCGACTTTCCATTTAAGACTCCTCATACGCCAAAGGAGCAAAGCCCCTTTGGCTACGAT
>NZ_JAOZOZ010000154.1:0-1409 GCF_029933015.1 Hydrogenimonas sp.
ACGAGAGGCAGTGCATCCCGCCACGAGGCCGGGACCGGCGCGAGACCTCTTTGCAGCGCCTCTTTCCGTAAATCGTTTGCATCGGGGATAGCTTCGGCTTTATCAGGCTGTGGAGTCAATAATCCAACATTGAAATAGAGAGCAAAGATAAAAAGGGAGATAAGTAGAACGGTCAGATGGGTCCGCATGGTGGCCTCCTTGAGACCACTCTATCCCAAAGCCGACGACAAAATCAATGATTTTCGTCAATCCACTCCAGATCTTTTTTCAGTTCGACCACTTTTCCCACGACGATCAGCGCCGGGGTCGGGAGATTGGCCGATTTGACCTTTTCATGGATCGTTTCGAGAGTGCCGGTGACGCTTTTTTGCTCCGACGTGGTTCCTCTGCTGATCACGGCCGCCGGTGTGTTCGGATCGCGCCCGATACGGATCAGGTTTTCGGCGATATTGCCCAGATTGTGAAGACCCATCAAAAAGACGATCGTCTCGTCCGCCTTCATCGACTCCCAGTCGACCTGGGAGTGCTCTTTGTTGGGCGCCTCGTGACCCGTGACGACTTTGAAAGAAACCGCCACGCCCCGGTGCGTCACGGGAATGCCGGCGTAGGCCGGAACGGAGATGGCCGAGGTGACCCCCGGAATGAACTCGAAGGGAATGCCCCGCTCTTTCAGATATTTCGCCTCTTCGCCGCCGCGTCCGAAAACCAGAGGGTCGCCCCCCTTCAGTCGCACGACATTCTCGTATTTGAGCGCGTTTTGGTAGATCACTTCGTTGATCTGATCCTGCGGCAGCGTATGACGGCCGTCCTCCTTGCCAACATAGACGAACTCGCACCCCTCTTTGGCCTCTTTGAGGATATCGGGGTTGGCCAGCCGGTCGTAGATGATGACATCGGCTTCGCGGACCACCCGCAGCGCCTTGACCGTCAGCAGGTCGATATCTCCCGGCCCCGCGCCGGTGAGGTAGACTTTACCCATTGATTACCTTTTTTTTAAATGAAAAATGAAAAATGAAAAGTGAAAAATTCAGGAAAATCGCTTCGCTCATTTTCATTGATTTTGTCTGCGCTTCGCGCAGCTCACCTCCATTTTTAATTTTTCATTCTTAATTTTTAATTTCTTTCTCACTTTCTGTGAGATAGCAGGATGGATCTTCCGCCCACAGGTCCCCGTGGATCGCCCAGGCACGGCTGCGGCTTCCGCCGTTGCAGATGTCGATGACACCGCAGCTTTCGCAGGCACCGCCCAGTTTTCTCGGATGCTCCCGCAGTTTCGTCAGCATCTCGTTCTTTTCGTCCAGCCAGATCTCGCTGAAAGGCTTTTCGGTCATGTTGCCGATGACGAACGGGAAGAAGGGGTCGGGCTTGACGTTGCCCATCCAGTCGATGTTGACCAGTTTCCTTCCGGC
>NZ_JAOZOZ010000154.1:1509-3731 GCF_029933015.1 Hydrogenimonas sp.
ACCCCTGCCGCTGTAGACCAGGTGGGAGATGTAGATCTTGTCGACACCGATCTCTTCGGCCAGTTCGAAGATGCTGTAGAAGCTCTCTTTCGTTTCGTTGGTGATCGTGAAGCGGATACCGGCGTTTCCGCCATGTTTCTGGATCAGGGCGATCGCGTCGAGACTTTTGCGATAGGCTCCGGCAAGCCCACGGAAACGGTCGTGCACCTCCTCGATCCCGTCGATGCTGATACCGATGTAGTTGAATGTCTCGATGATGCGGTCGACATTCTTTTCGTTGACATAGAGACCGTTGGTCGAAAGGTAGGTGACGATGCCCTCTTTACGCATCGCCTCGGCGATCTCGAAGATGTCACGTCGTATCAGCGGCTCGCCTCCACTGAAGATGACGAACTTGATACCGGCTTTTTTGAGCTCGGGGATCGTTCCCAGAATGAATTCGGTAGTGAGAAAATCCTCCTGATTCGGATCGGCGTAGCTGTAGCAGTGGCGGCAGGCGAGATTGCAGCGGTTCGTGAAATTCCAGATGGCGATGCTGCCGTCGAGCGAGCGCTCCTTTTTGCCGCCGGTCACCGATTTGATGAGATTGGAGAGTCTGAACATCAGTGCGCTTTTTTACGATAGGGGATGAATTCGTTCGAAGGCTGCTTCGTCACTTTCCCGGCACTCTCTTTTTTGACGAATACGAAAATACCGGAAGGTCTGGGTACCTGCCACTCCAGGTTCAGCCACCAGTTTTTCGGATCGGGATCGGAGACTTTGAATGCCTGCACCATATCCTTGTCGTTGATGGAAAAGTAGAGATAAGGGTGGTTGGGCGACCAGCGCACATGCAGGATCATCCCCGGAAACTCGAAACGGCGGACCACTTTCAGATTTTTCGCGTCCACGATCTGTACCACGGGAAACTTCTTCCCGCTGAAGGTGACGGCGAGCCATTTTTTGTCGGGGCTGAGGGCGGTGAAGACCGGATTGCCCTCCACGTCGATCGCCTTGACGAAGTTGAAATCGTGATCGAAAACGAAGACCTTCTTGTTGCCCACGGCGGGAATGAAGAAGTATTTGCCGCTGATACTCCAGAAACCGAAATGCGGTACTTTGAGGATGCGCTCCTTCTTGCCCATTTTCAGGGGAACTTTGCGATATTTCATCGTATCGAGATCGAGCACACCGACATTCTTGGAGTTGAAGAATCCGACGACATAGAGATTTTTGTCGATCATCGCGTCGAAGGGAACCTCTCCGGCATTTTCGATCTTTTTGTATAGTTTGAAGTGGGGCGTTTTGCCGTGGGGGTTTTCATCCTTCATCACCCACAGCTCGTCGCTGTCCATACAGGCGAAAACCAGATAGTCTTTGTACTCTTTGATCCCTACGTTCTTGCTGCCTGTCTCTATCGTCTGCAGATGGTTCAGGTCCCGATCGAGGATCTCGACGGTTTTGTTGTCGTAGTTGGCCACGGCCACGTAGTTGTCGCCGACGATGAAACCGATGGCGCTCTCGCTCGTTTTGTACTCTTTGAGCTTCTTCTCCGCGATCGGATCGAACTTGATCACGTAACCGTCGCGGGTGATGACGTAGCCGTCGTTGTCTCTGAATTTGACGACGGCGTGGTTGAAGTTGTGCATCTCCTTGATTTCATTGGTGAGCATGTTGTTTTCGATCACCGCAAGTGCCGAGTTTTCACGCTCTACGACAAAAAGTTTGTCTCTCGATTTGGGCAGAATCAGCGAAGGATCTTTGGGCAGGTCGGCCGCGCTTACGGCCACGGCCATACCGGCCAGAATCAACAGGGTCTTTTTCATTATCGTCATCTATCTTCCTTGAATGTCAAAATATAGTCGGCCAGTGCATCGAGCTGTGTCGCGTTCAGATCGTCGAACGCGGGCATGGAGTTTCTTCTGTATCCCAGCGTTTTGTAGGTTCCCGCAGGATCGACGATCTGCGCGATGATTTCGCCTTTGTTTCGCTTGGAGGCGATCGTTTTGAAAGAGGGGCCGAAAGCCTCCGCGGTTTGGTGGTGGCATCCCCAGCAGTAGGCCTTGAAGAGTTTCTCCCCTTCGGAAGGCCCCGCCCCCAGCAGAATGGAAGCGGTAATTCCTATCAACCATAACTTTTTCACGTATACCTCTATATCGTTATTTTACTGTCGTTTCGACTCTTTTCATCAAAATCGGCCGTGTCAGACTCTCGTCTTCGATCCCCGCCGCGGCGGCGCAGCT
>NZ_JAOZOZ010000038.1 GCF_029933015.1 Hydrogenimonas sp.
TCTTCAACGCGATGGTCGGATTCGGTCTGATCTTTCTGGGGCTGGAGGGGATGAAGGAGAGCTTCGCGGTCTTCGCCCGGGATTTCGACATCTCGGCCTACCGCTTTCCCCATATCTGGTGGTACGCTCTGACGGGGCTCGGTATCACGGCCCTGATCCAGTCGAGCTCGGCATCCGTCGCCATCGTCCAGAGCGCACTCTTCGCCCATCTGATCGGTTTCGAGGCGGCTGCCGCCTTCGTCGTCGGCTCCAACGTCGGTACGACGGTCACGGCGATGCTCGGAGCCATCGGCGGCTCTTCCGACAAGAAACGGACGGCTCTGGCCCATCTGCTCTTCAACCTCTCCACGGGTCTCGTGGCGCTGATCGCGATCCATCCGCTGATCACGGCCACCGACGCCATTCTTCCCTGGGCCGACGAGGTCATCCGTATCGCCCTCTTTCACACCCTTTTCAATCTGCTGGGGGTGGCGATATGGTACCCCTTCATTCCACCTTTGGCCGGATGGCTGAAGCGCTTTTTCAAAAAAGAGAAGGCCCATGTCACCCACTATATCCACAACGTATCGGTCGAAATGCCCGAGGTGGCGGTGGACGCTTTGAAAAGGGAGATCGCCCATCTGGCCGAAGAGGTGGAGAATTTCGCACTGCTCGCGGTCAATACGCCTCCCCAGAAGGTGCTGAAGGAGGGGGTGCCGATCGACAAGATTCTGGATGAATACGACGAAAACATGGAGCTCTCCTACCATCGCCTCTACGCACATATTCGAAGACTGGAGGGAGAGATCCTGCGTTTCATCACGGAACTGACCGGTCAAAAGGGTGTGGAGCCTCTGGCGGCCGATCTGGAGCATGCCGCGAGAATCACCACCTATCTCGCCACCGCGGCCAAATCGATCAAGGATATGCTCCACGATATCGAGCGGTGGTACGACGAGGAGCATATGGAGGGCAGGGTCTTTCTACGCAACCTCCGATACCAGATCATCAAGAGTGTGCAGGCGTTTCACAACGCCTTTCTCGATCGTGACGAGAAGAGGATCGAAGAGATGGAACGTTTCTACAAACGGATTGCCGCATCCTACCGCAACAGTATGGAGATCATCGGGGATATCGCCAAAAACCGCTCCATCGCGTCGGAGATGACGACGATCGCCATCAACGATCTCCATCTGAGCAAAAGTTTTTCGAAGTCGCTGAGAAACGCGCTGACGGAGCTTCGCCAGATTATAGAAGAATCATCGTCGCCAGGCCGAGAAAACTGAAAAATCCCACGACATCGGTGACGGTGGTGAGCAGAACGGTCGAGCCGACGGCGGGGTCGATGCCGAGTCCCTTGAGGACCAGCGGTATCGTCGCCCCGAAGAAACCGGCGGCGAGCAGGTTGATGATCATCGAAAGACCTATGACGACCCCCAGCATCGGCATATCGAACCAGATCCAGGCGATGGTCCCCATGACGACGGCGTAGATGAGGCCGTTGCCCAGAGAGAGAAGCACCTCCTTGGTGATGACCTTTCTGGCCTCCGTCGGATCGATGTCTCCCAGGGCGAGCTGGCGCACCGTGACGGTCAGAGACTGGGTGCCCGCGTTGCCCCCCATCGAAGCGACGATCGGCATCAGTACGGCCAGGGCCACGATCGACTGGATCGTCGAGTCGAAAAAGCCGATGACGATGGAGGCGGCGATGGCGGTGAGGAGGTTGATTCCCAGCCAGATGGCGCGGGTCTTTCCCGCTTCGATGATGTTTTCGCTCTCTTCCGACTCCTCCTGGACACCGGCCATGCCGTAGATCTGATCGGTCGCCTGTTTCTCCATCAGGTCGTAGATGTCGTCGGCCGTGATACGTCCCAGCAGTATCCCGAACTCGTCGGTGACGGGGATGACGTTCATGTTGTAGTTACCGGCCAGCTCGATCACTTTGTCGATCTCGTCCTGGGGATGGACCGAAACGGTCAGGACACCCTCTTTGTCGATGATGTTGCGATAGACTTCTCCCGGTCCGTGGAGGACCAGATCCTCCATCGGCATCATACCGAGGAAACGCTCTTTCGCATCGACGATGAAGACATGGTAGGCGTTGTCGATCTCTCCGCGGCTCTTCATCTCTTTGAGGCGTTTGATCGATTCGGCGATCGTCTCGTCGACATAGGCTTTGAAGAGTTCGGTCTGCATGTAGGCACCCGCTTCGTTCTCTTCGTAGCTGATCAGCTCGCGAATGACCTTGCTGTCCTCTTCGGCGATCTCGTCGAGAACCTCTTCGGCCTTCTCTTCGTCCATCTCCTCGATGTGCTGGACGATGTCGGCGGCGTCGTCTGTATCCATCTCTTCGATAATCTCCGCCAGCTCCTTGGCGTCGATCGCTTCGAGGGCGTCTTCCTGGGCGTTTTTCGAGAGTTCGGAGAGGACTTCGGCTTTCAGATCTTCGGGGAGAGATTTGAGAAGTTCCAGAAAGCGGGATTTGCTCAGATCGCGACACTCTTCAAGCAGTTCGGCGATTTCATAGGCCTGGGCACTCTCGTCCATGCCTTCCTGGAAGAGTCTGATACGTCGTTCTATCTCGATGGTCAGATCATCGATGTTGCGATCCATCTACCACCTCCTGAAGATTTAAATGACCGAATTGTACATGAGAATACCTCTCGATACCTTGAAACGAAAAATGTTGAAAAAAGAAACTGCGGAAACAGTGGAAGTAGATAGTGGACCTCCGCCGGGAGGCGGAGGAGAAAAAGAGTTACTGGCCTTTGCCGGGAACCAGTACAACTTCGACGCGGCGGTTTTTCGCGCGTCCCTCTTCCGTATCGTTCGGAGCGATCGGCTTGGTTTCACCGTAGGCTTCGACTTTCAGACGGGAAGCGTCGATACCGCGCTCGACGAGGGCTTTTTTGACCGCTTCGGCACGGCGCTTGGAGAGTTCCATATTGTAGGCAGCCGGACCTGTACTGTCGGTATGGCCTTCGAGAATGGCGGTGACTTCGGGATGTTTCTTCAGGAATTCCGCGACACGGTCGACATCCATGACTTCGTTGGCCGGAATCTTGGCAGAGTTGAACGGGAAGTGCAGATAGAGCGTGACGCCGATCGTACACCCTTTCGAGTCGACTTTGAATTTGGCCGGCGTGTTCGGGCACTGGTCGATATAATCGGGTACACCGTCTTTGTCCGTATCGAGAGGACATCCGTTTTCGTCGACCTGATTGGTCTTGCTGTTGGGGCAGTTGTCGAGAGCGTCGATAACACCGTCACCGTCGCTGTCCGTCATATCGGGACAACCGTTTTTGTCGACGATCGTACCTGCCGGTGTGTTGGGGCATTTGTCTTTGCTGTCGATGATACCGTCGCCATCGCTGTCCAGAGAGGTCAGAGGAGCCGCCGCTGCCACAGGAGCCGCCGCTGCAGGTGTTCCGAAAGGAATCATGAAACCTGCCATATAGGCGAGTGTGTTTCCGCCGTCGTCGAAGCGGATGACATCTTTGACTTCCGCACGGAGGTTCAGCCACTCGTTGACGGCATATTTGATACCGGCACCGACCGCACCGACACCGCCGTCGTCGAGGTCACTGTTGGTCCAGTTTTCGTAACCGACACCCGCGAGAAGGTAGGGGCGGAGGCTTTCGCTCTGGTCTTTGAAGTGGTAGAGGTAGTTGGCGAATAGCTGATTGCCATAGGTGTCGCCGTCTCCCTGGCTTCTGTCGAGGTCGACGTTGTTGATGAAGTCGTACTCCAGTTCGAGGCCGTGCGTGTCGCCTTCGATCAGTCCGAGGCGAGCGCCGAGTGTCCAGGCGTCGTCGATCCACTCTTCGTCGAGGGGACTGTATCCGCCGCCGGTCACGGTGACGGAGTTCGTGTAGTCCTGCGCCATCATCGTGGATGCCGCAGCGATGCTCAGAAGCACCATTCCCAATCTCTTAGTCATTCTTACTCTCCTTGTAATATAGTAGGTGAGGCGATTATACATAAAAAGCCATTAAATATGACTAAATGCTGTTGTTTTGTTGAAAATTATTGGATTATGATTTTCGATTGGTAATTTTAGATCCAGCGCTTTTTTTTGAGCCATTTGAAAATCAGATAGGCGATACCCAGATTGAGGGCCCAGACGAGAAGGTAGCCGTATTTCCAGTCGAGTTCGGGCATGTGTTTGAAATTCATACCGTAGTTGCCGACGATGAAGGTCAAGGGCAGGAAGATGAGGGAAATGGCGGCGAGCCGCTGCATCGCCTGATTCATGCGGTTGCTCAGAAATCCCATCAGAAGCGTCTGCAGGTATCCGGTCCGGTCGAGATATGTTTTCGACTCGTTGATCAGAAACGACAGATGCTCCTTGAGGTCGATGAATTCGTAGCGCAGTCTCTTTCTGACGTTGATCGGAAAGTGGTTGATGATCTTGTTGACGATGTCGTTGTGCTGGACGGAGAGTTTGCCGATGCGGTTGAGTGTCCTTCGTGCGAAGTAGAGCTGCTTTTGTACCTCCTGTTCGTCCAGTGACTCGTCGAAGATCCTGTCTTCGATCTCTTCGAGCCTGTCGTCGATCATGTCGATGATGCCCATCGTGTGGTCGACCATGATGTCGATGACGGAGTACATGATGTATTCCAGGGAGTCGGTGGTTTTGTAACGGCGGTAGAGTCTGTTGGTGATCGTTTTGATCAGTTTCTTCTCTTTGGCAAGGAAGATGAACTTTTTTTCGGTCAGTATGATGACCACATTTTCGGAATGGAAAAGCAGTTCGTCTTCGGGATCCTGCTGGAAATATTTGAGAATGGCCAGTTTGAACTGTTCGTTCTCCTCGAAAGTGACACTCTGGTCCTCGTTGGTGATGTCTTCGATGAAGCTTTCGGGAAAACGGTGTTTACAGAGCCATTCAAGGATCTCTTCGTTGTCGAGTGTCGTGAAGATGATCTGCTTTTTGTTGTCGTCGAGATGGATTTCATCTTTTTTGTAGAGCCGGTCCGAAAAGATGTACATGGTGATGACTCCCGCGATGGTTTTGGATAATTCGATATTTTATCGCAAATGGCGCCGAATGGAGGTTTTTCAAAAATAAAACTTTATGCTTTTATTTGTTAGACTTTAGAACCCATCTCAAAAATTCCCATAGGCGGTAACGGAAGCGATTTTGCTCCCTGTCGCGACGGTTCGACACAGGTGTGGCCAAAGCCACATCAAGGAGAACCAACAAAGAGAGGGGGCAAAAGCGCTCCGCCCGTAGGGTGACACGGAAAAGATACGCTGATTTCGTTGAAAATGCCGGGTGTTGTCTTGGGCTACACCTTGCGCTTTTCGCCTCGTCATCGCAACTTTTGCGTGTCATTCCCGCCTATGGGAATTTTTGAGATGGGTTCTATCCAAAACAAGGACAAAAGGAGCGGGAATGAGGCAGGTCAACAGTTATCTCATACGCAGTGTCAACGATATTCTGAGATGGAACGTTCTGCGTTTCGCACTGCTTATCGGACTTCCGTTGATGGGGATTTGGGTCTGGATCAGTATGGGGGTATGGGATTACGCCATCACCTTCGCCTCCATCATCATCGGCTGGATACCCTTTTCGATCGTCAAAGCCAACGGTGCGCTTTTCATCATTTTCTTTCTCTGGTTCGTAGCCGTACTGGTTTCTTTCGCCGCCATGACGGCACTGATCGGGCCGCCCATTTTAAGAAAGTTTAGAGAAAGAACCCAGTATATCTACACCTTTACGGTACTGCTGGTCTTATCGGCGCTATGGGCAGTGGTCATCATGGCAAAATGGGAGTATATCTTCAGCGAGATCCAGCGTCTGCTGACGGAGTTGCCTTTCCAGACCGTCACCGACGCCTACGCATGGCTGCTGGCTTTCTACTTCTTCTACAACGCATATATCCTGACGCTCTTTCTTGTCGTCTCCTTTTTCAGAAAGCCCTTTCTCGAAAACATCCGTCTCAGCGACTATCCCCATATCCGGATCGAAGAGGGCGGTATCAGCCGCAAACACCACGGCCGCGTTCTGGTCGACACGATACTCTTCGTTATCTTTTCGATCATCGCCTTTCCCGTTCTTTTCATTCCCATCGCCAATGTCTTCATGCAGCTCTTTCTCTGGTCGTGGCTCTACCGGGAATCCTATTTTCTCAGTACCTGCAACCTCTACTGCACGGAGGAGGACTATCAGCATCTGAGACACCATCGCTATATGATCTGGAGCATCGCGATCCTGACGTCGCTGTTCAACTTTCTGCCCGTGATAAATCTCTTCGCTCCTTTCTTCGCCCAGATCATGTTTTTCCACTGGATCATGGCACATAAAGCCAGAAACGGAGCGATCCATCATGGTATGCAGGACAATACATCCAAGGAGGAAACCACCCATGGCTGACAAACTCGCCGGACAACCCGTACCCAAAGATAGAATCATCAACCTTCCCCTGCTGATCAGCGACTATTTCTCGCTGCAGCCGGATCCTGCCGTTTCCACGGAGCGTGTCGCCTTCGGAACGTCGGGGCACAGAGGAAGCGCTTTCAAAAAGAGTTTCAACGAAGCGCACGTACTGGCCGTGACCCAGGCCGTTTGCGAGTACAGAAAAGAGAAGGGGTACGACGGACCTCTCTTTATGGGTATGGACAGTCACGCCCTCTCGACCCCGGCACAGATGACAGCGGTCAGGGTCTGCGCCGCCAACGGTGTCAAGGTGCGGATAGCGGAAAAGAACGAATACACGCCGACCCCCCTGGTCTCCTTCGCGATCCTCGGTCACAACCGAACCTCCTCGGACAAGGCCGACGGCATCGTCATCACTCCCTCCCACAATCCGCCGGAAGACGGAGGTTTCAAATACAATCCTCCCAACGGCGGACCGGCGGATACCGATGTCACGGCCGTCGTGGAGAAGAGGGCCAACGAAATTCTCGAAAACGGCCTGAAGGATGTCAGGGCACTCTCCTACGAAGAGGCGCTGGCTTCGCCGTATGTCGAAATGTACGACTTCATCACCCCCTACGTCGAATCTCTCCGGGAAATCGTCGACATGGACGCCATCGCCAGGTCGGGGCTCAAAATCGCCGCCGATCCCCTGGGAGGCTCCGCTCTGGGTGTCTACAAAAAGATCAAAGAGATGTACGATCTGAATATGGAGATCGTCAACCCCTGGATCGATCCGACATTCTCCTTCATGACCCTCGACCATGACGGGAAGATTCGTATGGACTGCTCTTCGCCCTGGGCGATGGCTTCGCTCGTGCGTCTCAAAGAGGATTACGACCTGGCTTTCGGAAACGATACCGACGCCGACCGCCACGGCATCGTCACGCCGGTAGGCGGACTGATGAATCCCAACCACTATCTCAGCGTCGCCATCTGGTATCTCTTCAAACACCGCACCTCGTGGCCCGAAGATCTCAAAATCGGCAAGACGCTGGTCTCCAGTTCCATGATCGATCGGGTCGCTGCCGATATCGGCAAAGAGGTCTACGAAGTGCCTGTGGGGTTCAAATGGTTCGTCGACGGTCTCTACGAAGGATGGCTCGGCTTCGGCGGCGAAGAGAGTGCAGGAGCGTCGTTCCTGCGTTTCGACGGAGGCGTCTGGTCCACCGACAAGGACGGCATCATCCTCAACCTGCTCGCTGCGGAGATCAAGGCGGTTACGGGTCGCGATCCTGCTGAGATCTATGCCGATTTCGAAGAGAAGTTCGGCAAATCCTACTACGCCCGTATCGATGCGCCTGCGACGCCGGAGCAGAAGGCGAAACTGAAGGCACTGAGCCCCGACGACATCGAAGCCGACGAACTGGCCGGAGAGAAGATCGTGGGGATCTACACCAACGCCCCCGGCAACGGAGCACCTATCGGCGGTCTCAAACTGGTGACCGAAAACGGGTGGGTGGCGATGCGACCTTCCGGAACGGAAGATATTTACAAAATCTATGCGGAGAGTTTCCTCTCTCCGGAGCATCTGGCCGAGATCCAGAAATCGGCACAGCGCATCGTGACGGAACTGATCGGTTGAGAAGGAGGTATCGATGATCACCTACAGACTCGATTACGACTGGCATCCGGACGAAGCGGAAGAAAAGCTGATGTTCGAAGCCTTCGGCAAGATCGTGGAAGAGAGGGAAAAAGGTGTCGCGGGCTATTACCATCTGCCCGAAGACTCCAAGCTCCTCGAAGCTGAAACAAGGGCCTATCTCTCTTCCAACGAGACGCTCAGGGAGTGCGAAACGATCGTCGTAGTCGGCATCGGAGGATCGTCGCTCGGTACGAAAGCGGTCGACGCGATGCTGCGACACAAATTTCCCGAAGCCAAAAGGCTCCTTTTTCTCGAAAACCCCGATCCCGTGGATCTGAACGAAAAATTTTCCCGGATCGAAAAGGAAAAGAGTCTCTTCATCGTCGTATCGAAATCGGGAACGACGATCGAAACCATGTCGATCTTCAAGGCGCTCATCGCCCGTTTCGGCCTCGATCTGGCGGGCGGGGACCGATCGCGCGTCATCGTCATCACCGACGAAGGGTCGGCGCTCTGCAGCTATGCCGACCATCACGGTCTGAAAGCCTACACGATACCCGAAAATGTGGGAGGGAGATTTTCGGTGCTCAGTGCGGTGGGCATCGTGCCGTTGACACTGGCCGGATACGACACATGTAGCATACTCGAGGGTGCTTCGGGGATGGTGCGAAGATTTTTCGATGGTCGGGAGAAGCATCTGGAGAAGAAGGCGGCGTTCATTGCCACACATAACGACATCTACCGGATGAACGTGCTCTTCGTCTACGCCTCCTGTCTGGAAGCGTTTACGCGATGGTACGTTCAGCTCTGGGCGGAATCGCTCGGCAAGATCGACGCAAAAGGGCAGCGGATAGGGTTGACACCCATCGGGCAGATCGGCCCGCTCGATCAGCACTCTTTTTTGCAGCTCATCATGGAAGGTGCCCGGGACAAGAGTGTAACTTTCCTGAAAATTGCCGATTTTGAAAATGATTTGAGGATTCCCGACATATCTCTCGAGAACATCGAGAAGACCGATTACATCAACGCCAGAACCTTCAACGAACTGATCAATGCGGAGTGTGACGCCACACTTCAGAGTGTTTCGGAGGAGGGCATTCCGGTCGATCTGATCACTTTCGACAAAGTGTCGCCCGGCAATGTGGGAGAAATCATAGTATACTACGAGCTGTTGACCTCCCTGGTGGGAGCGATGCTCGATATAGATACATACAATCAACCCGGTGTCGAACGGGGTAAAAATATATTGATGAATAAATTTGCAAAGGACAGTTGATATGGAGAAAGATCTTTTTCCCTATGTGATAGACGAACATTTCAAAACGAAGGTCGCCTATTTTTCCATGGAGTTCGCCATCGACCAGGCGCTCAAAACATATTCGGGCGGTCTGGGATTCCTGGCGGGATCGCATATGAGAAGCGCCAACGACAAACGGCAGCATACGATAGGTATAGGAATGCTGTGGAGTTACGGCTATTACGATCAGGGAAGACACGAGGACAATACGCTCAAGATCGATTTCCGTCGCAAATTCTACTATTTCCTGAAAGAGACAGGTATCGTCGTCGAGGTGATGATCAACGGCAAGCCGGTCAAGGTCAAAGCCTATCTGCTTCCGGCGGATACTTTCGTCTCGGCTCCCGTGATTCTTCTGACGACCGACATCTTCGAAAACGACTACCTCTCCCGGACCATCAGCCACAAACTCTACGATCCCAACGAGGAGACGCGGATCGCCCAGGAGATCGTACTGGGTATCGGTGGTGTGAAGGTACTCGACGCGATGGGCATCGACATCGATGTCTACCATATGAACGAGGGTCACGCGCTGCCGATGGTTTTCGAACTGATGAGAAAGTTTCCCGATGTGGAAGTGCTTAAAAAGCATGTGGTTTTCACGACCCATACACCGGAGATGGCGGGCAACGAAGTACACAATGTCCATTTCCTCGGACGCATGGGTTTCTTCAACGGCTTCTCCGTCGAGGAGGTACAGCAGAAACTCGACTATTACGACGAGAACTTTTCACTGACCGTAGGCGCACTGAAGATTTCCAAACGGGCCAATGCCGTATCGAAGATCCATGAAAAAGTGGCCAACGAGATGTGGAAGGACGTACCGGGCAAATGTGAGATCATCAGCATCACCAACGCCCAGAATATGCGCTACTGGGCCGACAAACAGCTTCTTAGCTGGATGCTCGAGCATGAAGACTATCAGCTGGTGGGGCGAAAAAAGCACCTCAAACACATGCTGTTCGAAGAGGTGGCCGACCAGACGGGCAAGCTTTTCGACCCCGAGGTTCTGACACTCGTCTGGGCGCGCCGGTTCGCCGAGTACAAACGCCCGTGGCTGCTCACGTACGACATGGAGCGCTTCAGAGCGCTGGTGATGAATACCGAGCGTCCCATCCAGATCATCTGGGCGGGCAAACCTTTCCCCCTGGACTACCGTGCCGTTTCGATGTTCAACGACCTGATTCTGATGTCCAAAGAGTTCAAGAACGTGGCGGTCCTCACAGGCTACGAGCTGCGTCTTTCGAAGATGCTCAAACAGGGATCGGATGTCTGGCTCAATACCCCCAGATGGGGTCGCGAAGCGAGCGGTACCAGCGGCATGAGCGCCGGTATCAACGGATCTGTCCACTTCTCCATCGCCGATGGCTGGCATGCCGAGTTCCAGAAAGACGGTATCAACTCCTTCACGATTCCCCACGCCGATCCTTCGCTGCCCATCGAGGAGCAGGACAGGCTCGACTACCTGGCGATGATGGACAAACTCGAAAACGTGATTCTTCCGATGTATTACGACAACCAGAAGGAGTGGGTGAATATCGTGAAAAACGGTATGAACGACATCCACGGATATTTTACGTCGTCACGGATGGTCGTGGAGTATTACGAAAAGCTCTACAACTTCAAGCCCTACGAACCGAAGCGTCTCTCGGATCGTCTGATAAAAGACCATCCGCCGCTCACCTGATCTTCTTTTACGGAAGGTGCCGGTACCTGCCGGCACCGAAACTATCTGTTTTTCCGGTCTTCCCGTCTGATATAGCGGATACTTTTCCCCATCGAAACCTTCTCTCCCAGATACCCCGTCACCAGCAAAAACGCATCGGGATCCGCCTCGTGGGTCTCAAGCAGACTCTCCACCATCTGATTTTCAGACGTGAAGTTTTTCTCGTCGATCGACACGGCGCCTTCCAGCCCCCAGACGAGTGCCGTTTTGTTGACGAGTGTGGGATCGGTCGTGATGGCGTAGAGCCTCTCTTTCGGACGGTATTTGCTCAGGTGTAGCATCGTGTAGCCAGAAAGTGTCAGTGCTGCGATGAAGTCACAGGGCATGATTTGTGCCAGCGCCGCAGCAGCGTGGGGAAAGGCTTCACCGGGGTTTGTTTCAAAATTTTTGTAGAAGGGATAGAACTCCTGGGTCTGCAGGATCGTGGAGACCAGGGTGTCGACCGCTTCGTTTGGGTATTTTCCCGCGGCGGTTTCGTCGGAGAGCATGACGGCGTCGGTACCGTCGAAGACGGCGTTGGCGATGTCCGAAACCTCGGCCCGGGTCGGGTAGGGGGAGTTGACCATCGAGGTGAGCATCTGGGTGGCGGTGATGACCGGCTTGCCTTTCATGTTGCATTTTTTGATGATCTTTTTCTGGAGTACGGGTACTTTCGACAGGCCCGCTTCGGCTCCGAGGTCCCCGCGGGCGACCATCACGGCATCGCTTTCGTCGATGATCATGTCGATATTTTCGACGGCGGTGGTGCGTTCGATTTTCGAAACGATCCATGCTTTGCCGCCGGCTTCCCTTTGGATCTTTCTGGCGTCGATGACATCCTTTTCGCTGCTGACGAAGGAGATGGCGACGAAGTCCACCCCCATCTTCGCGCCGAAACGGATGTCGTCACGATCCTTGTCGGTCAGGGCATGAAGGGTGATGTCGGCTTTGGGAAAATTGACCCCTTTGCCCTCCATCAGGCGGCCGGGTGTGAGTACTTCCAGCACGACGCTGGTATCTCTCTTTTCGATGACCCGGGTCTGGACCGTACCGTCGGCGAAAAAGATCTCGTCACCCACTTTGAGGTCTTCGATGATCCCGGGAAAACTGATCGTGAAAGCCTCACCGCTCGCCTCCTGCGCCAGTATCAGCCGATCCTCCTTTTTCACCTCTCTGGGTTCTTCCATGCCCCGGATGCGGATTTTCGGCCCGCAGATATCCTGAAGTATCCCGATGGTTTTTCCCTTCTTTTCTGCAATGGAACGGATCGTGTTTATGGTCTCTTCATGTTCGGAGTATGAGCCGTAGGAGAAGTTGAGTCGGAAGACGTTGACACCGTGATCGATCAGTGAGGCGATAGAGTCGGGATGGTTGGTAGCCGGGCCGATGGTGGCGACGATTTTGACTTTCGGTTTCATGATTTTCCTTGGGAATTGTTGATTTCAGATACAGCATGATACCATAGAGCCCTGAACAGAGGGGATGGAAAAGAGTCTCTTTCACGAAACTTTAACAGTTAAAATGGTATATTGTTTTCAAATTTTTTTACTCAATAAAAACAAGGAGAGTGGATGGCGCTGGCTGTGATGTGTTCCGGCGGAGACGCTCCGGGAATGAATGCGGCGGTCAAAAAGTTCGTCGACTACGCATTCGACAAAGGAGAGGAACCCTATCTGGTCTATGACGGACTGGAGGGTTTGATTGACGGAAAGATAAAACGGGCCGATTATAGAGATGTAGCGGGCATTCTGCACCGCGGCGGGTCGATCATACGATCTTCCCGATCGAAACGATTTTACGAATACGAATATCGCAAACAGGCGTACGAAAACCTGAAAAAGTTCGGTATCGACGGTCTTGTCGTCTTGGGAGGCGATGGATCCTTCAGAGCGATGGACCGTTTCAGTGAGGATTTCCCGATCAACTTCGTGGGCATTCCGACAACGATCGACAACGACATCTACGGGACGGAGTACTGTCTGGGTGTCGATACGGCGCTCAATACGATCAGAGACGCTCTGGACAAGATCTACGATACGGCATCGACCTTCAACAGGGCCTTCGTCGTGGAGGTGATGGGGCGTGACTGCGGCTATCTGGCGGCGATCTCCGCCATCAGTTCGGGGGCGGAGATCTGTATCATCCCGGAAGTCGACTTCGTACTTCCGACGATCGAGGAGAAGCTGGTACGGGAGGTCGCCAACGGTCGCCGCTATGTGCTCGCCATCGTGGCCGAAGGGACGAAGATGACCCAGAAGGTGGCGGAATGGCTCGAAAAAAGGATCGGGTTCGATACCCGCGTCACGATCCTGGGGCATATCCAGCGGGGCGGGGTGCCGACCACCTTCGACCGGATGATGGGTTTCGAATTCGCCGTACACGCCGTCGAACATCTCTGTCGGACCAAAGAATCCAACAAAGTGGTGGTATGGAACAAAGGCCAGTTCGGGCTGATGGATATCGATACCGTCGTCAGCAACAAGAACCAGGTCAATCCGCATCATCTGGCGATGCTCAACGTCCTGGACTGAACCAAATCTAAACAAAGGAGAACATCATGGTAAAGATTACAAAAAAAGGAAAGAAGGCATGGGTCACATTTACGGCACCCGTCAGCGAGTGTGAAACGGTCGCGATCAAAGGAAGCTGGAACGACTGGGAACCCGAAACGATGAAAAAGAAGAAGAGCGGCGAATTCTACATCACCAAAGTTCTGCCTGTAGGAGAATCCTATGAATTCGGATATCTGGTGGACGAGAGCGACTGGATCGCCGATCATGAACTGCCTTTGGCCGAAACCCCCTTCGGAAGCAAAAATTCAGTTTTGGAGTTGTAAAATTTATTTATAAGAACAGATTAATTCATTAATCAAAGGATTTTATGATGTCAAAGAGACTCAAAGCGGTCATGATGGCCGGCG
>NZ_JAOZOZ010000155.1 GCF_029933015.1 Hydrogenimonas sp.
TGCAGAACCCGATGCTGATCCTCTCGGTCATCGCCGCCCAGGCGATCCATGTGGGGGCCCTGCACTTTCCGCTGACCCAGCGCATCCTCTCGGTGGAGCCTGTCCCTTTCCGGCTCTGGGACGAGCTGGCGATCCTGGCGCTGGGGCTGATCGTCGTGATGGAGGCGGAGAAGTGGGTGCGGAACAAAATCGCGAAGCGATGATCCGGGAGATTTCAAAATCGAAACCGAACGGAAACTTTCACCCAAAACTGCTACAATTCTCTCATGAAAAAGTTGCTGTTCACTCTTCTTCCTCTGCTGCTCTTCTCCGGCGAGATCAAAGTGGCGAGCTGGAATGTCGAAAACCTCTTCGATCTTAAAAAGAGCGGGTCGGAATATACCGAGTACATCCCCTTTACGGGGTACGGCTGGAACGAGAAGGCCTTCGCAATCAAGGTCGCGAATATCTCGCAGGTGATCTGCGATCTCAAACCCGACATCATCGGACTGCAGGAGATCGAGAGCGACGGGGCGCTGGCGGCGTTGCAGAAAGGTGTGGCGGCGTGCGGCTGGCCGATGGGATACCGCGCCATCGCCGACGACAAACCGACCGTCGTCAAAACCGCCCTGCTCTCCCGTTTTCCGATCGTGGAAAAAAGAGAGATCGATCCCGACGGGAGCCTGGCTACCCGAAACATTCTCGAAGCGACCGTCGATGCGGAGGGGCACAGGCTGCGGATTTTCGTCAACCACTGGAAATCGCGCAACGGGCCGGAGAGCCGCAGAGTGGTGAGCGCGAAGGCGCTGATGAAGCGTGTGAAAGCCCTCCCCAAGGGAGAGGATTATCTGCTTCTGGGGGATTTCAACAGTGACTGGAACGAGTGGCGGACGCTGCCGCAGACCCCGCGTCTCAACGACACCCGCGGCCTGACGGGGATCAACCATATCCTCAAAACGATCCAAGACGGCAAACCCGTCTCCAAACGCGACATCGTCCGGCCCTACCACTACGACCTCTGGCTGGAGCTTCCGCCCCAGCGGCGATGGAGCCACAACTTCTACGGCGACAAGCACGCGCTCGATCACATGATTCTCCCCGCTTCGATGTTCGACGGCAAAGGGATCGATTACGAGGATCGCTCGTTCAAAAAGTTCACACCCCACTATCTCTTTACGAAAAAGGGAGCCATCTATAGGTGGCAGGTGGCCAAAAGGCGACACGGCAGACACCTGAACGCGGGCTATTCGGACCATCTGCCGATCTATGCCAGGTTCTCGACGGAGCCCTACAAACCCTCTGTCGGAAATCGCCAAGGAAAAGACGGTGAAAAAGCGGAAGGATCGCCGGCACGGACCATCCACATCGCCGATCTCTACAGCATGCCCCTGGGCTGGATGAACGGGATCGTCGAGGAGGCGGTGGTCATCTACAAAAAGGGAAAGGTGGCGATCCTCAAGGAGCCGGGCGGCCGGGCGATTCTGGTCTACCGGGATACGGGCCGTCTCGATGTGGGTGACAGATGCAAGGTGGCGGTGCGAAAACTCTACGATTACAAGGGCCTTCGGGAGGTGACGAAGATCGACGTGCTGGAAAAACGCGGAAAAACGGCGGTGGAGCCGCTGCTGCTGAGAGATTTTGACGATCTGGCCGATCCCAGGTGTCTCAACGAAGTGGTCGCCGCCGTATCCGGCACCTACAGACGGGGCTATCTCCATTACGGCAAGGGTAGAAAAATCAAGCTCTTTTTCAAGACAAAGAGGTCGAGGCCGAAAAACGGTACCTCTTTGAGACTCGAGAGGGTTCGGGTGGGACTTTACAGAAATCGGCCCGAACTTGTCGTCGATTAACGGGAAGTTGGATAAAATTAGAGGAAAAAGGCGGTACAGATGGGCAGTGTCGAGCTGAGTACGATTTTTCTGGTGGCGCTTCTGGGGTCGTTCGGCCACTGTATAGGGATGTGCGGGGGCTTCGTCCTGGCCTATACGGCGGCGAAGGTGGACGCACGGTGGTCGAAAACCCACCAGATGATCGCCCACCTCCTCTACTCCATCGGACGGGTCGTCAGCTACATGATCATCGGTGCCATCTTCGGCTATCTGGGACAGAAGGTGAGCTTCGACCTGACGGCCAAGGGGCTGCTTTTCATCGCCGTGGGCATTCTGATGCTCTTCATCGGCCTCTCACTGATCGGCAAGATCAAGTTCCTCAACTCCATCGAATCCTCCATCGCCCAGAGTTCGTGGTTCGGCAAGCTCTTCAGGCTGGTCATCCACTCCCGTTCGCTCCCCAGCTTTTTCCTGATGGGGATGCTCAACGGTTTCATCCCCTGCGGTCTCGTCTACTTCTTCGCCACGGCCGCCATCGTGGCCGGTTCTGCTCTCAAAGGGGCCATCGTCATGGGTGTCTTCGGTGTGGCGACGATCCCGGCGATGCTGGGTGTGGGAATCTTCTCATCGCTCATCAAAGGCTCCTCCTACCGACAGCTGGTCATCAAGATCGCGGCGGTGGTGGTGATGCTGTTTGGGCTTTTCACCAGCTACAAAGGGTACATGATGATCACCCATCCGGAAAAGATCCAGAAAAAGATGGAGAGGATGCACGAGGAGCTCAAAATACTCCCCGGCGGGGAGAGTCAGTCGAAATAGACCAGATAGAGCGTCACGAGCCAGACGACGATCGTGAAGAAGACCGTCAGGAGCACCATCGCTGCGCCGGCGTCCTTGGCGTGTTTGGCGAGGGTGTGCTTTTCGCGGGTCACGAGATCTACGACCCGTTCGATCGCGCTGTTGGCCAGCTCGGCAATGAGCACGAGCAGCATTGAAAGTCCCAGGACCGTCTTGGCGAGCAGCGGCATCGGTACGAAGGGAAGCGCGATCCAGACGACGATGGAGAGGATCACTTCGATTCTGAAGGAGGTTTCGTGCCGGAATACCTCGACGAGGCCCTCCGCCGCGTAACGGGCGTTTTTGAAAAGCGAATATTTGGGCTGATTTCTCATCGTATCTTCTCCAGTGTCTCTTCGTAGGCGGCGATCTTCTTTTCGAGACGTTTCGCCAGGTAGGGGGAGGCGTCTCCGAGCATCTGCAGAATCATCTTCGCGTTGTTCGTGATCGTCTCCACTTTCTGGGGCGACCACTCCGAAGAGATGGGGAGCATACTGCTGATGCGGTCGGCCAGTTTGGCCATGGCGATCTCCCTGGGCTGCTCCAGGATACGCACGATCGAATCTTTGAGCTGCTCCTCTTTGGGAAGCGCTTCGTTTTTGGTCATCGCTTCGACCCCTTCGGCGACCGACTTTCCGAAATCCTTCCGGATCGATTTGACCGTGACGTCGCTCTTTTCGACCACGTCATGCAGCA
The DNA here is from genome assembly GCF_029933015.1 of Hydrogenimonas sp. Classification (GTDB taxonomy): domain Bacteria; phylum Campylobacterota; class Campylobacteria; order Campylobacterales; family Hydrogenimonadaceae; genus Hydrogenimonas. Next base: position 3,342 of record NZ_JAOZOZ010000155.1, read on the forward strand.
GCGCCACGACGACGGCCAGATCGACATTGAAGCTCTCTCCGGCGGCCTGTGCCGCCAGAAGCTCGTAACTCGCCGCCACGGGATGGGTCATGTAAGGGTCGCCGAATTTGGTGACCTGGCCGTAGTGGGCCCACGCCGTCAGACGCAGCGCTTTGTGAAACATATCGGTATTTGGTATCATAGAAAAACTTTAAATATAGATTTTGAACTCGCCGCAAGCGGAAAAATGAATGAAACGTTGCGTTAAAATGTTTAGAACCCATCTCAAAAATCCCCATAGGCGGGATTTTTGAGATGGGTTCTGGAATTTTACCAAAAAAGGAATTTTTTTGTTGG
>NZ_JAOZOZ010000156.1:0-546 GCF_029933015.1 Hydrogenimonas sp.
CACATCCTCGAAAGACTCTACGAAGCCAACCCCGACCGATGGGCCCAAGACTACATCAAAAACCTGAACCGCCTGTCTTATCTCTACAACCAGACGGGCAGATTCGAAGAAGCATCTTCGCTCAATCGGCGAAGTCGCATGATCCTTTCCCCGCTTTACCGTGATGACCCTGCATCTTTGCATTTGGATCATATAAGGCTTCTCAACAACCTCGCCCATACCCATCTGCTGCAAAAGTCGATCTCCGAAGCGAAAGAAGAGGCTCTGGCATGCCTTGCGGAGCTTGAAACCGTCGAAAACGATCCGCCAACCTACTTTTTGAAAGAGATTCTCACCAATCTGGTGGCTATCTTCGAGGCCACGGGTATGGAACGGGAGGCACAGCGCTGCGGCGAGTGGCTCGACAGTATCACGGAAAAATGAAAAGGTAAAAAATGAGAAAATCCGTTTTGCATACGGGCGTCCATCTGCTTCTCGTGCATCGGCGGGCCACCCTGGGATTTTTCGGACTGGTAGCTGTCGGGCGCCGTTTCTGGTTCGCCTATC
>NZ_JAOZOZ010000156.1:556-3630 GCF_029933015.1 Hydrogenimonas sp.
GTTTCGCCAACGGCTTCGAATTTGCCGCCATTGTCACTACAGCGGTGCTGGCGGGACTGCTCTTTTTCAAAAAGAGTCTCGAAGAGTTCGCGGTCCGCCGCATCTCGTCCGCTCCCCACCGGGTGCTTTTCGGCCTGGGAGAGACCGCCGAAGCGCTGCTGGCCAACGAAAGGGCGGCGGGCCGCGCCGGGCGCTACGTCGTCGTCGAAAAAGAGGAGGCCCCCGCCCGCCTGGAGCCCCTGCGCCGGGCCGGCACCGGCGTGCTGGTGCACGATGCCCTGGACGAGGGACTCTTCGACCGGCTCGACTTCGAGCAAATGGAGGGGGCCATGATCACCCTGGGCGACGACCGGCTCAACATGGAGCTGGCCGTGCGGCTGGTGGAGCGCTACCAAAAAGAGGATGTGCGCACGCCCATCAAACTGCTGGTGCACCTGCGCGACCGCCGCCTGGAGAGCCTCTTTCACGAAAGCTTCATCCTGCCCCGGTTCGACCCGCGGCACCCCATCGACGTGGCGACCTTTTCGTGGTACGACGAGGCGGCGGAGTCGCTCTTCGATACGGCGCCCGTGGAGGGTGAAACCGCCCGCCTCGTCGAAAACGGCGATCCCTTCCACCTGACGGTGCTGGGGACGGGAGAGCTGGCGGCGAACCTGGTGGCCGAAGCGGCGGAGCGCGCCCATCTGCCCGAGCAGAACCCTCTGCACATCCATCTGGTCGGCAGGGAAGCGGAGCGTTTCGCGGCCCGGCTGCGGCGGAGGTATCCGGGCATCGACCGGGTCGTCACGCTCCATCCGCACCCCCTCGACGAGGAGAGCCCGGCTTTCGTCGAACGGCACGAGGAGGATCACTGGAGCCTCTCGCCCATGCCCCACGTCGTCGTCTGCCACGACGACGAAAACGCCAACGTGAAACTGGCCATCGACCTCTTCGACCGCGTCTACCGCGCCGAAGCGGCCGACGGCACTCTGGAGCCCCGCATCGACGTGGCTCTCTTTCACACCTACTCCCTCCACGACCAAATCGACGCGGACGGCGAAATGTACGACCGTTTCCACAGCTTCGCCCGCGCCGCGCGGGTCTGCACCTACGAAAACATCTTCGAAGAGCGGCACGACACCATCGCCAAACTGATCCACTACGGCTACGCCGAAGAGTACGACCCCATGGCGCTCCACGACCTTTCGGACCCCGACACCCGAGAGAAGATCGACGCCAAATGGTACGGCAGCGCCTCGCTGCACGACAAACTGAGCAGCCGCGCCCAGGCCAAGCATATCGACATCAAGCTCAAAGCCCTGGGGCTTGCGCGCCGGCCCGCCGTGGACTTCCCTATCGAAGAGCTCCTGGCCGATAACCGCAAGCTGCTGGACGAAAAACTCGCGACCGACCGCCAAAAGACGGGAGTCGACGACGCGCTGTTGCACCGCTGGTACGAAGAGCTGCGAAAGAGCTGGTCCGGCGAACCTTTCGAAGTGCCCTGGTTCCCCACCCGTTTCGAGACGACCTTCGAAAAGCTCATCCGGGCCGAGCACGAACGGTGGAACGCCTTTCACTACCTGCAGGGATGGCGCCACGCCCCGAAAACCGACAAACGAAAAAAAGAGCACGCCTGCCTCAAACCCCTCCACGAGTTCGTGGAGCCCGAACTGCAGCTGACGATACTCTACGACATCTACGCCATCCTCTACATCCCCAACTATCTCGCGGCCGCGGGGTATGCCGTGGTATCTTTGGAAGAGAAGGAAGAAAAAAAATCATGACATGGTTGCTGAATTGGCTCGGGTTTGCCCGGCGAAACCTGCGGTGGGTGCTGCTGGCCATGGCGGTGCTGACCGTACTGGGAGGATGGTGGGTTTACAGCTGTTGCTACGGCGGAACGCTTTCGTGGTACCAGTCGCTCTACTACGCTTTCGCGCTATTCGCCCTCGACGTAAAACAGCCGGTAGAGATCGGCATCGGCACGCTGCAGGCACAGGAGTGGCACCTCATCTACATCCCCGCCTTTTTCGGCCTGATCACGACCATCGGGTCGGTGCTGGGCTTCGCGGCGGAGATCTTCAAGGAACGCATCGAGGCGTGGCAGATCGAAACGCTGAAACGACAGCCTCACACTCTGGTGATAGGGCTGGGCGAAAACAACCGCATGTACCTCAAAAGCGAAATCGACGAAACCAGTCAAAGGCCCAAACACGCCATCATCGTCATCGAACCCGACCGGAGCAATCCCTACATCGGCTACTTTCGCTCGATGGGTTTCGGACATTTTCGAAACACGGTGGGAAAGTTCGAATTTGCCTTCGACAAACTCGAAAGGGTCATAATCTCTACCGGCAACGACCTCAAGAATATAGAGATCGCCTTGCAGATTCTCAGAAAAGGCCGAGACGAAAACGACAAACACTCCGACGAAGCACGCACTACCACCCTGCACATCCACCTGGACAACCACGACTACCGTGCCCTTTTCCACCAGAGGTTTTTCGAAAACAAAGAAGCCCTAGAGTCGTTCGAAATAAAACCCTACAGCTTCTACGACAGTGTCGCCAGAGACCTGTGGATGAAGCATCCGGTACTCGGCAATTTCTCCCAGGTCGCAAAAGAGTGCACCATGTGGCACATCGCCCTCGTCGGGGACGGCGACCTGGCGGGACGGGTACTCTACTACCTGATCCCCCAGACGGTGCTGCCCCACGACAAACCCGTGACGATTCATCTGATCTGTGCGGACCCGCGACGTTTTCTCGAAAAATTCCGCTCCGACTATGTAGGGGTCGACGATATCGGCCATGTCACTTTCGAATGCCACCCCCTGACGATGGACTCTCCCGAATTTGTCCGCGAAGGTCCGTGGCGCAAACCCTATCTCACCCACATCGTCGCCTGCTTCGACGAAGACGACAAAAACCTGGAGTGCGCGGTGAACCTCTACGACAAGGTCTTTCTCGAAGAGGCGATTAGGGGAAAGATGAAAACGAAAGTGCTCATCGCCCTCTTTCAAAACTCCAAGTCGGGCGATGTCTTCACCCAGAACGAAAAGAGATTCAAAGAGTTCAACAGTTTCGGATATGCCT
>NZ_JAOZOZ010000039.1 GCF_029933015.1 Hydrogenimonas sp.
TCCAGAAGCGTCAGCCACAGACCTTCCACGACGCCATCGTCAAGAAGTATCGTCTGTTTCGTCTCCATCAGGTTCGTGATCGTCTCTTTCGGATAGCTTCGCGCGATGACACATCGGGGGTGGGCGGGGAGGAAGGCGCGGATCAGGGCGATCTCCCCGTCCAGTGGATCGCCGCAGGCGAAACAGATGTCGGGGGTGTGCAGACGGCCTTCGTGTTCGAGGATGGCCAGATAGGCTTCGACGGCGCTGCGTTTGGGATTCTGCAGGTGCCAAAGCGAGGCGGAGCGTTCGAGCAGATCGAAATAGAAGCGGCCCGTCAGTTCCACATCCTTGAGATGTTCGAAAAGAAGCGAGATGAAATACTGCCAGATCTGCAGCCGTTCGCTCTCCTTGAGCCAGGGATATCCCAGGTGGATGACATGGCGGAGTCTCGGCATGAACTGTATCGCGTCCCGTTCGGCTTCGAAATCGATTTTGTAGCCGGTCGTGATGATCGGATGCCTGGCGCCGTAGAAGCGGTAGAGCGTCTCGATCCTTTCGGGTGTGAGAACCGTGACGATCGTGTCTTCGTTTTTCGCCCTGCGGACATTGAGTATGTATCCCTGCATCTTTTCGGCCGATCCTTTGGAATTTACCTATCTTCGCATTTTAGGGCTTTTTGGAAGCCCTTGGCGCACTTTTCAGTTAGTTGTAACCCCATTTTTTGTAAAATCGCTTAATTTTGGAGTATTGTACCAAAGAACTCAACCATGAAAAGGGTTTGGAATGGATCTATTGCGAGGATTTAAAGACAACTGTGGCTTCGGTTTGATCGCCAATATCGAGAATCGGCCGAGTCACGAACTTCTTGAGGATGCCATCCACGCACTCGAGCGGATGATGCACCGCGGCGCGATCGCGGCCGACGGCAAGAGCGGCGACGGAAGCGGCCTGCTGCTTTCGATGCCCGGGAAGTTCATGGAGAAAGTGGCCCGGCAGGAGGGGCATACGCTGCCGGCGCAGTACGCCGTGGCCCAGATTTTCTACAGAAACACCGAAAATCTCAGGGTTTTCGAAGAGATGTGCGAAAAGAACGACCTGCGCATCCTTTTTACCCGGGAAGTGCCGATCGACACCGACGCACTGGGCAAACAGGCCCTCGAAACGCTTCCCTCCATCGTCCAGATTTTCGTGACGCCCAACTCCCTGATGGCGACGAAACGGTTCGAGGCGCTGATCTACCTGACACGCCGTGAGACGGAGATCGCCCTCAAAGAGGATGCCGACTTCTACATTCCAAGCTTCTCCAACAAAGTGATCAGTTACAAGGGTCTGGTGATGCCGACCCACATCAAAGAGTTCTATACCGATCTGGAGGATTCCGATTTCGAGATCAGTTTCGCACTCTTCCATCAGCGCTTCTCGACAAACACGCTGCCGCAGTGGCGGCTGGCCCAACCTTTCAGAATGATCGCCCACAACGGCGAGATCAACTCGGTCGAGGCGAACCGTTTCAACGTCGCCGCCAAATGCGAGTCGGTCAAGTCGGAAGTCTTCAGCGACGAGGAGATCCAGCGGCTGCTTCCACTGATGCAGGAGGGTTCGAGCGACAGTGCGAGCCTCGACAACTTCTTCGAGTTTCTGCGGGTCAACGGCATGGATATCTTCAAAGCCGTACGCGCCGTGATCCCGGCACCCTGGCAGAACGCGCCGCATATGGACGCCAACCTGCGGGCTTTCTACGAATATATGAGTACCTGCTTCGAAGCGTGGGACGGTCCGGCCGCCGTCAGTTTCACCGACGGACGCTACATCGGCTGTGTTCTCGACAGAAACGGTCTGCGCCCGGCCAAATACGTCATCACGAAGGATTGGCGTCTCATCATCTCCAGCGAGTACGGCGTCGTCGATATCGACGACGACAACGTCTACGAGCGGGGCCGTCTGCAGTCGGGCGAGATGATCGGCCTCGATCTCAAGTACGGAACGATTCTCAAAAACCACGAGATCGACGACTATCTGAAGAGTTCGCGGCCCTACGCCGAGTGGCTCAACGAACAGATGGTCTATCTGCAGGAGTACGTCGAAAAGCCATTCGACAATCTCGAGCGCTACAATCTCGACCAGATGATCGAAAAGCAGCGCTACTTCAACATTACCCAGGAGGTGATCGACCAGATCATCGAGCCGATGGTCAAGGATGGCAAGGAGCCGACCGGTTCGATGGGTGACGACACGCCTCTGGCTGCGTTTTCGAAGGTCCAGCGCAACTTCACCGACTTCTTCAAGCAGAAATTCGCCCAGGTGACCAACCCTCCCATCGACCCGATCCGCGAAAAGGTGGTGATGAGTATCAACACCGGATTCGGCGAGATCCACAACATTCTCGACGAGGACCCCGATCACGCCCAGCGTCTCAAAACCACCTCACCGATCCTGACGGCCGAAAAGCTGGAGGTTCTCAAGAGCTTCGGCGATGAAAAACATCCCCGTTACCGCCCCTACTACAAAAACAGGACCTACAGCACCACCTACGAGGAGAACCTCAAAGGAAGCCTCGAGGATCTGGTCTACGACATCATCGAGGATGTGAAAAACGACGGAATCCGCATCGTCATTTTCGACGACAAGGGACTCGATGAAAACCACAAGACGATCCCGATGGCGATGGCGGTGGGACGTCTCAACTACGCCCTTCTGGATGCGGGCGTCCGCCACCTGGTGAGTATCGTGGCCGTTACCGGAGAGGTGATCGACTCGCACTCCACGGCCTGTCTGCTGGCCTACGGCGCTTCCGCCGTCTACCCCTACATGCTCTACGCCACGGTCTACCGCCTTCTGGCCAAAAAACAGCTCAGCGACTACGAGATGCGCAACGAGTTCAAAAAAGTCCACGGTGCGCTGGGAGCGGGAATTCTCAAAATCATGTCGAAGATGGGGATCTCCACCGTCGCCTCCTACCGGAACTCCGCGCTCTTCGACGTGCTGGGGCTCTCCGAGGATATCGTGGAGGACTGTTTCCGCAACTCCCACGCACTCGTCCCGGGGCTCGGCTACGGCGACATCGAGGAGCGTATCGAAAGGTACCACCGCGAAGCTTTCGAGCACGAGCATCTGAGAAAACTCTTCCCTCTCAACGTGGGGGGCTTCTACAAATATATCGACGGGCAGGAGTACCACGACTTCGCCCCCGATACGATCCGTCAGCTGCGGGATGCCGCGGTGACGGGCAACTGGGAAGATTACGAACGGCTCAAAAAGATCATCGAAAACCGCGACAAGAAGATGATCCGCGACTTCTTCGCCCTCAAAAGCGACCGCAAGCCGATCCCACTGGAAAAGGTGGAACCCAAAGAGGCGATCTTCAAGCGTTTCGCCAGTGCGGCGATGAGTCTGGGATCGATCTCTCCGGAGGCGCACGAAAGCATCGCCGAGGCGATGAACCGCATCGGTGCCCAGTCCAACAGTGGAGAGGGCGGCGAAGACGCCAGCCGCTTCGGCACCATCCGCAACTCCAAGATCAAGCAGGTCGCTTCCGGCCGCTTCGGTGTCACGCCCGCCTATCTGCGCAGCGCCGAAGAGATCCAGATCAAGATCGCCCAGGGCGCGAAACCGGGTGAGGGCGGACAGCTGCCGGGCCACAAGGTCACGGCGCTGATCGCCAGACTGCGCCATACGATGCCGGGCGTGACGCTCATCTCTCCGCCGCCCCACCACGATATCTACTCGATCGAAGATCTGGCCCAGCTCATCTTCGACCTCAAACAGGTCAACCCGGACGCGACGATCACGGTCAAACTGGTCTCCACGGCCGGAGTCGGCACGATCGCCGCAGGTGTCGCCAAAGCCTACGCCGACAAGATCATCATTTCGGGCGGCGACGGCGGTACGGGCGCCGCGGCCCTGGGATCGATCAAGTTCGCCGGCAATCCGTGGGAGATCGGGCTGAGCGAGGCCCACAACGCCCTCAAGGCCAACCACCTCCGCCAGAATGTCCATCTGCAGACCGACGGCGGTCTGAAGACCGGTATGGATATCATCAAGGCGGCGCTGCTGGGTGCCGAGAGTTACGCTTTCGGAACACCGGCACTGGCGATGGTGGGATGTAAGATGCTGCGCATCTGCCACCTGAACCGCTGTTCGGTCGGTATCGCGACCCAGGAGCCGATGCTTCGCGAACACTTCGAGGGCAACGTCGAGCGTCTGGTCAACTACTTCACGCTTCTGGCCGAAGATGTCCGCCAGATCATGGCCTCTCTGGGCTACGAGACGATGGAGGAGATGATAGGGCGCAGCGACCTGCTGGAAGTGATCGACGACGAGTTCGCGAAGAAGTTCGATTTCAGTTCGATCCTGATGCGGCTGGAGGGTCCCGACACCTGCCAGGTCCCCTCCAACGAGCCGTTCGATACCAACGAGTTCGAAAAGGATGTCCTCAAGGAGGCGCAGCCTGCGATCCAAAATCCCCAGGAGAAGCTGGTCATCCACCGCAAGATCTGCAACCTGAACCGCAGTTTCGGTGCCCGCATCAGCGGCGAGATCGCCAAGTACTACGGCGACGGAGGACTGCCGGACGATACGATCCGCATCCAGCTGGTAGGCATCGCCGGACAATCCTTCGGCACCTTCCTCATCAACGGCGTGACGCTCCGTATCGACGGTGTGGCCAACGACTATGTGGGCAAAGGGATGAACGGCGGCAAGATCATCATCGCGCCGCTGAACCAGGGTGAGAAGTTCTCGGCGGCGGGCAACACCTGTCTCTACGGCGCGACGGGCGGAAAGCTCTTCGTCGCCGGCAACGTGGGCGAGCGTTTCGCGGTGCGAAACTCCGGCGCCCTGGCCGTCGTGGAAGGAACGGGCGACCACGCCTGCGAATATATGACCGGAGGCGTCGTCGTGATCCTCGGCCAGACGGGCGTCAATTTCGGCGCCGGTATGACGGGCGGACTGGCTTTCGTCTACGACGCCGAGCATACCTTCGTCGAAAACATCAACCAGGAGCTGGTAGAAGCCCGTCGCATCGATACCGACGATACCGACGAAGCGCGCCACTATCTCAAAAGGCTGCTCAAAGAGTATTTCAACGAAACGGGCAGCAAAAAAGCAGAATGCATACTCAACAATTTCCGTATGCAGATCCGTAACTTCTGGATGGTTCGACCCAAAGAGTTGCGTAAAGTACCTTTGAATCTGGACGAGGGAGAGTAAGATGCAGAATTTCATTTTTGTCGAACGAATCGACCCGAAAAAACGCAACGTCGTCGAGCGGATCAAGGATTTCCGGGAGATCTACGAGGTTTACAGCCCCAACGAAGCATCCAGTCAGTCGGAGCGGTGTATCCAGTGCGGCGATCCCTACTGCCACAACAAATGTCCACTGCACAACTACATTCCACAGTGGCTCAAGGCGGTGGCCGACAAGGATCTGGAGCTGGCTTTCAATCTCTCCAACGAACCCTCTCCCTTCCCCGAAATCATGGGACGCATCTGCCCCCATGACAGGCTTTGCGAAGGGGACTGTACCCTCAACGACGGGTACGGCGCCATCACGATCGGGCCTGTGGAAACCTTCATCAACGAAGAGGGCTTCAAAGCCGGCCTGAAGCCGCGCTTCGCCGAAAAGAAGGTGGGCAAAAAGGTGGCGATCGTCGGTTCCGGCCCGGCCGGTCTCTCGGCGGCGACCTATCTGCTCCGCGCCGGTATCGATGTGGAGATCTTCGAGCGGGCCGACCGGCCCGGCGGGCTGCTCACCTACGGAATTCCCGGCTTCAAGCTCGACAAGAACGTACTTTTCAGACGTGTCAAATGGATGGAAGAGGCGGGACTGAAGATCCACTACGGCGTCGAAATCGGCAGGGACAAACCCTTCGACGAGCTGGTCAGCGACTTCGATGCCGTCTTCATCGGTGTGGGCGCCTCGCAGCAAAGACGCGCCGGCATCCCCAACGAAAACGCCAAGGGGTGCCTGATGGCGATGGATCTGCTGGTCAATATCCAGAAAAAACTCTTTGGCGATCCCTACGACAGAAGCGTCGACGTCAAGGACAAACGTGTCGTGGTCATCGGAGGCGGCGACACGGCGATGGACTGTGTGCGCACGTCGCTGCGCGAAGGCGCCAAGAGCGTCACCTGTCTCTACCGCCGGGACGCCCGCAACATGCCGGGTTCGCGCAAAGAGTACAACAACGCGAAGGAAGAGGGTGTCGAATTCGTCTTCAACGCCTCGCCCAAGCAGGTTCTGGTCAACGACGAAGGGGAAGTCGTCGGCATCGAGATGCTCAAGACCGCCCTCGGTGAGCCCGACGAAAGCGGCAGACAGCGCCTCAAGGAGATCGAAGGGAGCGAATTCCGCGTCGACGCGGATGTCGTCATCTTCTCTCTGGGCTTCAATCCCGTGCCTTTCGAGTTTCTCTCGGCCAACGGCATCGAAACCAACGAGTGGGGCGGCATCGTCATCGACGAGAATTTCGAAACGACGACCAAAGGGGTCTATGCGGGCGGTGACTGCCGCAGAGGGGCCGATCTGGTGGTCACGGCGGTCTACGACGGGCGGGAAGCCGCCAAGGCTATGATCCGGGAGCTTTTGGAATAACGTGACACCTTTTGTCGAAACGACCCTGATCGCCGCCCACGAGATCGCCGCCATTCTCCACGACGGCTGGCGCCAAGAGTTCGGCGATCATGGCGGCATCGGAGCCGGCGGGGACAGAACGGCCGGAATCGACACGCTGGCGGAGAACATCTATATCGAAAAACTTTCGAAATTTGGTAAAATCGATTCGGAAGAGGCGGGGATCGTCGGCTCAGGCGAAGCGACGATCGTCATCGATCCGATCGACGGCAGCGACAACGCAGTGTCGGGTCTTCCCTACTACGGCTCCTCCATCGCACTGGAGGTGGACGGGAAGGTGCAAGAGGCGGTCGTGGTCAATCTGGCCAACGGAGACTGTTTCTACAAGACGCGTGCCGAGCTGATGCAGGGGAAGATAGGCTCGGACCGATTCATGCCTGTCGTCAGGCGGGAAGAGTCGACGATAGGGATTTTCGAAAAGGCGTACGCCAACCCCGAACTCGCCATGGCCCTGCTGCGGAAAAAACAGAAGTTCCGCTCGCCGGGGGCCGTGGCTCTGTCGTTGGCGTATGCCCACTATGTCAGTTTCGTCATCTTCGCAGGTCCGAGGCGCCGGTACGATTTCGCGGCGGCGCTTTGGATGTGCGAAGGTCTGGAGACGATCGTGGAAGAGGAACTGCTGATCGTTGCGAAGGAGCGTGAGACGGCTCTGCAACTGCACCGTTTGGCACAAGGCGAATAAGGAAAAAAATCATGAATTTCGGCAACATTTTCAAAAGCATCCGCAAAGAGCATCCCAAGCCGGCGGAGGCGCCGGCACACTGGATCAAGTGTAAAAAGTGCAACGCCCTGATGTACTACAAAGAGATCGAGGCGAATCACTACGTCTGCCCCAAATGCGGTTTCCATATGCGGCTGACGGCCGATCAGCGTATCAAACTCCTGGCGGACGAAGGCACTTTCACGGAGCACGACGCCGATCTCGAACCGGTCGACCCGCTCAAATTCGTCGACAAGAAGAGTTACAAAAAACGGCTGGAAGAGGCGAAGAAGAAGACGGGACGCACCTCCTCCGTCATCAGCGGATCGTGTGAAATCGGCGGGGAACCTGCCGAACTGGTCGTCTTCGACTTCGCCTTCATGGGCGGGAGCCTTGGCTCCGTGGAGGGTGAGAAGATCGTCAGGGCCGTCGACCGCGCACTAGAGAAAGGGTGCGGCCTCGTCATCGTCAGCGCCAGCGGCGGGGCCAGGATGCAGGAGAGTACCTATTCGCTGATGCAGATGGCAAAAACCAGTGCGGCCCTGGCGAAGCTCGACGATGCGAAACTCCCTTTCATTTCGATTCTGACCGATCCGACGATGGGCGGTGTCAGCGCCTCCTTCGCGATGCTGGGAGACATCATTCTCGCCGAACCCGACGCTCTGATCGGTTTCGCGGGCCAGCGCGTCATCAAACAGACGATCGGCGCGGATCTTCCCGAAGGATTCCAGCGCTCCGAATTTCTTCTCGAGCACGGTCTCATCGACAAAGTCGTTCCCCGGCGCGTTTTGAAAGAGACGGTGGCCGAACTGCTCGAACTCTTCAACAAAGAAGGTGTGTGAAACTCTACGCTCTGCTGGACGAGGATTCTCTCCAAGCCCGCGGATGGTCTCTGGAACGGTTCGTCCGAAAGGCTCTCGATGCGGGTGCCGAGATGCTTCAGTACCGTAACAAAAGCGGCGATACCTCGCTCATCGCCTCCCGACTCGAAACGCTTCGCCCCCTTTTTGACGGCCGCCTCATCGTCAACGACCATCCACGGCTCGCGAAACTGTGTGACGGTGTACATGTGGGACAGGAGGATCTGATGCGCTATGGCGCCGATCCGAAGGAGGCGGTGCGGAAACTGCGGGAAATCGTGGGAGAGAATCGATGGATCGGGCTCTCCACCCACAATGCCGAAGAGATCGAAACCGCCAATGTTCTTGATATCGACTATATCGGTCTGGGAGCCTGCCGGGCCACCTCCACCAAAAGTGACGCGAACGTGCTCGGATGTGAAAAGATCGCGCGACTGGCCGCGACGTCGAAACACCCTGTCGCTGCGATCGGGGGAGTGCGTCCCGATGATGAGGTCGAAAACGTGACGTGGCTGGTCATAGGAAGCGCACTCTATGAAGATTAACGTCGTCGCAATCGCCAAGCCTGAAAGAGACTGCTACAGCGAGCTCTGCGACCGGTTTTCGAAAATGGCGAAACGGTACGCGACGCTCGAAGCGTACGACCTTTTCAATGCGAAAGTGACGAAGGCGCAGGAGAGTGGACGTGAGATGGCTCAGAAGAGTTATGCCGATCTTTTCGAACCCTGGCTGGGCAGGGGGTTCACGATCGCCCTCGATCCCCTGGGGAAGGAGCCGACGAGCGAAAAGTTCGCGGAACTGCTGCGCGACAGGCACGAGGTCACTTTCTTCATCGGAGGGGCCTACGGCCACAGCAGGGAGTTTCTGGGCAGATGTGACCGCACCATCAGCCTTTCGCAACTCACCATGAGCCACAAAGTCGCGAAGGTGACGCTTTTCGAGCAGATCTATCGCGGCCTGACCATCAATCACGGCCATCCCTACCACAAGTAGAGCGACAGTGGAAAATTCTCTCTTCTAAAGCATTTTCCCCAATTGACGATAATTAGATTCAAGGGTTCTGAAGTGTAGAAACGTAACGATGTAAAAATGAATTACATCGTCAAAGAGAATTTTATGGAAAGCCTTGAGTTTCCCTGTGAATTTTAAGGCAAATTTGATAGAATTCGGAAATTTTGAATTGAGCCAAGGAGTAGCGATTTGAGAGAAAACGACATCAGATATTTCAAACATATGCTTGAAGACAGAAAAGACCAGATTCTAAAAAACATCCACGGAAGTTCCAAAGAGCTGGACGAACTCCACAGAAACCACGAAGTGATGGACGAAGGCGATTTCGCATCGGTCTCCACGGACAACATGATCAACGAAGAGATTCTCTCCACCCAGCAGAAAGAGCTCGAAGAGATCGACGAGGCGCTGACGAAGATCCAAAACGGCACCTACGGCATCTGCGAAATGTGCGAAGAGCCGATCGGTATGCAGCGTCTTAAGGTCAAACCCTATGCGAAATACTGCATCACCTGCCGTCAGATCGCCGAAAAGAGCCCTGCATAAGGAGGTGATAATTTCACTTCCGTTATGATATACGGAAGTCAATCATCGAAGGAGGCACCATGCATCTGAAACGTTACACTCTGGCGGCGATACTCATCATCGCTGCGGTCGGGACTTTTGTCCACCAGATGGTCACACCGGACGAATTTACGCTCAATCTGATGGGTGTGAACGTGACGCTTCCGATCGCGGTATGGGTCGTCATACCGATGGTGCTTCTGTATTTCGCATCCTTTTTCCATATGCTCTATTACGGCTTCAAAGCCTACATGCGCCGCAAGCGGGTCACGAAAGATATCGAAAAGCTCGCGGACGCCCTCTACTGGGACATTCTCAAATCACCCAAAAAACACCATTACACCGACAAGCGGGTCAAGCCGATCGGTGTCGTGCTCGACAGCGGATGTGACGACTTCACGAAAGTGGACAAGAAGCTCTGTCACGAAAAGGTCCGCGACGCCATCGACATCGTCACGGCGATCAGACACGGCGAAGTGCTGGATCTGAGCAAATACAAGCTCGAAAAGAGCAACCCCTACGTGATCCAGAACGCTCTGAACATGCTCAAACAGGAACCCGACCGCGCCGAAGAGGTGCTGCGCCGGGTTCCCTACTACGACGAACGCGTCATCAAGGAAGCCGCACGCATCTTCGTGGAGAAGGCGACGGAGCAGCAGCTGGAGAAATATCTCGATTTCATCGACAAAGATGTGATGATGCATCTGATCGACACCCTTGAAGAGCGGGACGAAAAAAACAGGATTTCGCTGACGCTGATCGAAAAGATCCTGACGAAAAACAGTCCGAGCGACTGCGATTACATGCTGATTTCGCGCAAGCTCGTCAAATCCTATACACCCCACGAACTTCTCGCCTTTTTCGAGAAACTGGCCGCGCGGGACGAAAAAGCCTTCAAAGCCTATGTGTTTACACTGATCGAGTTCGAAATGCTCGACAAAGCCAACGAACTGTTGCAGGATACCCAGCGTGGCGAATACCTCGACTTCAAAGCCTATCTCGATCTCAGAAAGAGCGGCAAGCACTACCCGATCGATCTTCTTCTCAATCAGTGCTGATACGGCAAGGGGAGGTGTCCTGTGCCTCCCTCTTTACAAGAAGCCTCTCTTATAGTATAAATCGGGCATGAAAAAGATACTCGATTTTTCCCGACCCCTCTATGTACTGGCCCCATTGGCGGGACTGACCGATCTGCCCTTTCGCAGTGTCGTCAAAAAGTTCGGCGCCGATCTGACGGTCAGCGAGATGATCAGCTCCAACGCCCTGGTGCACAACTCCAGAAAGAGTCTCAAAATGGTCGAAAAGTCCCCCTTGGAGACTCCCTATTCGGTGCAGATCGCAGGAGCCGACGAGACGATCGTCAAAGGGGCCGTGGAGATTCTCAACGGGATCGAGGGGATCGACATCATCGATCTAAACTGCGGCTGCCCGGTTCCCAAGATCGTCTCACACGGTTCGGGAAGCTCGCTGCTGCTTGATCTGGAGAAGATGGGACGGATCATCCGGACCATCAAGGAGACGTCGAAAAAACCTCTGACCAGCGCCAAGGTCCGTATAGGCTTTCAGGAGAAGCGGCCCGTGGAGATCGCCAAGACGGTCGAGGATGCCGGCGCCGACTTCATCGCCGTCCACGGCAGAACCCGGGCGGGAAAGTTCAGGAGTGCCGTCGATTACGAAGCGATCCGTGACATCAAGGAGGCCGTCTCCATTCCTGTCATCGCCAACGGCGATATCACCGACTACGCCAAAGCCCAGTGGGTACTGGAGTTTACCGGAGCCGACGGGGTGATGATCGGCCGGGGTGCCGTGGGCAAGCCGTGGCTCTTCTATCAGCTCAAACACGGCGTTTCCGACGAAGAGATCGATGCGGCACTGAAAAAGGAGGTGATCCTGGAGCATTTCGACCAGATGATCGCCTTTTACGGGGACTACGGCGCCGTCTTGTTCCGCAAGCATCTGCATACCTACTCCAAAGCCGGCTACCGGGGTGCCAGCGCTTTCCGCGACCGGGTGAACCGGGAGAGCGATCCGAAAATCATGCGGGAGTTGATTGCGGAGTTTTTCGATGCGAAAAACTCCTTGAATGGATAATTGAGAATTGAGAATTGAGAATGAAGGAGGCGGCTGCGCCGCTACTATTGAGATATAAGTAAGCTGGTATATACCAGCTTCCTCCTCACTTCCCACTTCTCACTTCTCACTCTCCACTCCTCCCGCGCAGCGACTCCATATGTTTCGCGTAGAGTTTCGCCAGCGGTTTGGCGCTGAGGCCGTGGAGGAAGATGCTCAGCAGCACCGTCAGCGTCACGGTCCCGTAGATCGTTTCGTGACCTTCGGCACCGCCGAGCTGGTGGACGACGATCATCATGTAGAGGATCGAAGCGATACCGCGGGGGCCGAACCATCCCAGAAAGAGTTTCGTGGGCCAGTCGAGTCCGAGTCCGGTGAGGCTGGCCACGACGGGGACGATCCTGAAAAGCGTAAGGCTCAGCAGTGCGTAGAGGAGCACCTTCCAGCTCCAGGTATCGACGACCATCGGTACGATGACAAGTCCGAAGAGGGTGAAGATGACGAGAATCAGAAGCTCCCCTTCGCTTTCGACGAACTCTTCGATGTTCTCGTGCAGCTCGGGCGTCAGATTGCCCATCACCATCCCTGCGATGAAGGCGCCGATGTAGCCGTTTCCACCGATATATTCGGAGAAGTAGTAGGCGAAGATCGCCAGGGCGAAGGGGATGAGGTTGCGGTAACTGTGTTCGAGCCAGTCGAGGCGAAGAGAGATCTTCGCCTGGAAGGAGCCGATCCATCCTACGACGACACCCCCGACGACACCCAGGGCGATCTGCTGGAGCACATATCCGAGCCAGCCGCCCTGCATCTGCTCCTGTCCGCTGCCGATAAGGGCGACGACGGTGATGAGGACCGGAAAGACGAAACCGTCGTTGAGACCGCTCTCGACATTGATCGCGGAACGGATCCTTTCGGGAACGATTGGATCGGTGACGACCGCTTTGCCCAGCGCCGCATCAGTGGGGGCCAAAAAAAGAGACAGAAGCAGCAGATAGAGCGGTGACTCTTCCGGAAAAAACCAGAAGGCCACCCCGGCGGCGAAGAGGATGGTCAGAGGCAGAGCGATGCCGAGCATGCGGATCGGCATGCGCCATCCTCTGCCGAAACGTTTGATGTCGAGGGTGGAGGCGTCAGCGAAAAGGACGACGATCAGGGCGATCTCCGCCATGGTCTGGACGATCTCCCCCTCCAGATGGAGAAACTCTTTACCGAAGAAAAGGGGAGAGAGAAGAATCCCGATCGTCGTGAAAACCATCGGTCCGCTGATATACCATCGGTTCAGAAGTTTCGAGTAGTAGCCATACCCCAGAATCACCATGATGATCCCGAGGATTGTCATGTTTTCATGCATGAATCCTCTTTAAAGCGTTCAAAGATGCTCCTCTTTGCTGGCGTTGGCTTTGAAGGCTTCGTAAGCGTCGGGATGATTCTCTTTGAGAAAGTGGTCCAGCTGTCTCTTGTTGCTTTCGAACATCCGTGCGAAATCCTCTTCCGCTTCGATATTTCCCGCTCCGAATGTATCCAGAAGAAGATTGGTGTTTCCGATGATCGTCAGATACTGCTTTCCGCCGAACTCGATCAGAAGGAGCCTGTTGTGGGCATCGAGAGGCTTCTGGAAACGTATGGTCGCCTCTTCGGGAATCTTCCCGGCCAACGGCGCGGTTTTTGGCATGAGCCATCCTCCGCTTTTGGCGAAGCCCCGAACTCCTCTTTTCCTGACCATCCAGAGGATA
>NZ_JAOZOZ010000157.1 GCF_029933015.1 Hydrogenimonas sp.
TATGGGGATTTTTGAGATGGGTTCTAATGACCAATGACTTTCTTTATGATAACCAATCCGTCGTTAAACTCCACTTGCAGAGGGGTGGGGGGAAGGATGAGCTCGAGGGATTCTCTGTCGTGGACCATATCGAGGATCTTCTCTCGCGATTGGACGACGACGCCGTGTTCGAAGAGGCATTCGAGGAGTTTCTGCTCCTCTTCGCGGGCGAAGGTTTCGAAACTTCGCGCTTCCGTGACGAAGGTGCATACGCTTTCGCTGCGCCCGTTGAAGGGAACCATCGCTTTGGAGACGAAGAGGTGTTCGCTCACGACGACGAACCGGTCGCTGTGAAGGCGGTAGGAGACGTACCAGTCTCCGGCTGTCAGTGCCGGAGCGAGGAGGGTGAGGATCAGAGCCGTCAGTCTGCCAATCGCGGGTACCACTCGTTTCCGTTGACGGTGACTTCCATCTCGACTTCGCAGAGTCCGTCGGTGAATTTGGTGTCGAGGATGCGCGCGTTGCGGATCATCGCGTCGATCTGGGTGCGGACGGTGGAGCGGCTGATCATCATGTTGCGGATCAGATCACGCCCTTCGACGCGTACGCCGCAGATCTTCTCGCCCAGCTGCCGGTAGGCGTCGGCGATGGCGGCACGTTTGGCGAGTGCTCTGGCCTGGGCGGGCGAGATCGTGTTGACGGGTGCGACACCCTGTCCGACGACCTGGAAATGGATCGTGTTGGTGGCCGAGAGTGTGCAGTTTTCTCTGGGGAGTTCTATCTTTTTGAGTTGCGGCTGGGGCTGGACGACGACCGGAGGCTGTGGGGCGGCGGGGGACTGCTCCACCTTCGGCGTCGGGCAGCTCTCCGCGGCGAGGGTCGCGGCGAGTGCCGTGACAAGCACTGTCCATCGTTTCATAGGTTGGCTCCTGAATGGGTTTGGCTTTTATGAAGCAAAAACCGTTCCCAATTCAGGGGGTACTTGGATCACTCTTCGTTTTCGGGATGCTCGATGATCTCCTCTTCGGCTTCCTCTTTCGGACAGCTGGCGATGGAGTTGACTTTGTCGCCGGCGTCGAGACGTACGATTCTCACACCGCTGGTGTTTCGGCCCGCTTTGCGGATGCTCTGCATGTCGACGCGAATCATCTTGCCGCTTTGGGTGAGGACCATCAGATCCTTGTTCTCCTCGACGATGACGACGCCGACGGCGTCACCGGTTTTGGGTGTGAGCTTCATCGCCACGACACCTTTGCCGCCGCGGCTCTGGAGGCGGTATTCGCCCGCTTCGGTCCGTTTTCCGATCCCTTTTTCGGCGACGGTGAGAAGCTCCTGCGATTCGTCACGGATCGTCGTGGCGCCGACGACATGGTCGCCCTCGATCTTGAAACGGATCGCCGTGACGCCCCGGGCCGTCCGGCCGATTTCACGGGCGTCGGTGACCGGGAAGCGGATACACATCCCTTTCTTGGTCAAAACGAAGAGCCACTGGGTTTCGGGCAGGACGATCTTGCAGGTGACCAGGTCGTCGTCTTCGTCCAGGGTGATGGCCCGCACGCCCACACTTCGGATGTTCTTGAACTCGCTGAGATTGGTGCGCTTGACGATCCCGTTTTTCGTGAAGAAGGCGAGCGACTTGCTCTCGTCGAAATCGGTGGTCGGGATGATCGCCATGATGTTCTCTTCCGGCTGCAGCTGGATCAGGTTGACGACCGCTTTGCCTTTGGCCGTACGGGAGCCTTCGGGGATTTTGTAGACCTTGAGCCAGTAGAGCTGCCCGCGGTCGGTGATGAACATCAGCGTATCGTGGGTGTTGGAGATGAAGAAGCTCTCGATGAAGTCGTCGTCGTGGGTGGTGACGGCGGTTTTGCCCTTGCCGCCGCGGTGCTGGCGTTCGTACTGTTTGACCGGTACGCGCTTGATGTAGCCGCGGTGGGTGATCGTGACGACCATCGGTTCGTTGGGGATCAGGTCCTCGATGTCGATATCCTCGTAGTCGTCGACGATCTCGGTGAGTCTGGGAGTGGAGAACTGATCCTTGATCTCCAGGAGCTCTTCTTTGATGATCTGGCTCAGCAGGTCTTCGGATTTGAGGATGTTGGAGAGGCGTTCGATCTCGGCCATCAGCTCCTGGTACTCTTTCTCGATCTTGTCGCGCTCCAGTCCCGTCAGGCGCTGCAGGCGCATGTCCAGAATCGCCTGGGCCTGCTTTTCGCTGAGGCTGAATCGGCTCATCAGCCCCTCGCGGGCTTCGTTGGCGTCGGCGCTGGCGCGGATGAGGGCGACGATCTCGTCGATGTTGTCCAGGGCGATGCGCAGACCCTCCAGGATGTGGGCGCGGGCTTTTGCCTTTTCCAGTTCGAAGATCGTGCGGCGGATGATGATCGTCTTGCGGTGCTGGATGAAGAGTTTGAGCAGCTCCATCAGCGTGAAGATCTTGGGCTCTTTGTTCTGGATCGCCAGCAGGATGATGCCGAAGGTCGTCTGCATCTGGGTCGATTTGAAGAGGTTGTTGAGGACGATCTCGCTCATCGTATCCTTTTTGAGCTCGATGACGACCCGGATTCCCTCACGGTCGGATTCGTCGCGCACCTCGCTGATCCCCTCGATCACCTTGTCCTTGGCCAGCTGGGCGATGTTTTCGATGAGGCGGGATTTGTTGACCTGGTAGGGGAGTTCGTCGATGACGATCACTTCGCGGTGCCCCTTCTTTTCGATATGGGTCTTGGCGCGCACCTTGATGCGGCCGCGGCCCGTTTTGTAGGCGTCCAGGATCCCCTTGCGGCCGAAGATGATGCCGCCGGTGGGGAAGTCGGGCCCTTTGATGTGCTCGAGCAGGTCTTCGAGCTCGGCGGCCGGTTTGTCGATGAGTACCAGCAGGGCGTCGATCAGCTCGTCGAGGCGATGGGGCGGGATGTTGGTCGCCATACCGACGGCGATACCGTTGGAGCCGTTGAGGAGCAGGTTGGGCACCCGGCTGGGAAGCACGTCGGGCTCGCTCATCGTGTCGTCGTAGTTGGGGATGAAATCGACGGTATCCTTTTCGATGTCGCGCAGCAGCTCCTCGGCCAGGCGAGTCATGCGCGCTTCGGTGTAACGCATCGCGGCGGGGTTGTCGCCGTCGATGGAGCCGAAGTTGCCCTGGCCGTCGACCAGGGGGATGCGCATCGAAAAGTCCTGCGCCATCCGTACCAGCGCGTCGTAGACGGCCGTGTCGCCGTGGGGGTGGTACTTACCGATGACGTCACCGACGATACGGGCCGACTTCTTGTAGGCGGCGCGGGAGGTGACTCCCAGCTCGTGCATCGCGTAGAGGATGCGGCGGTGGACCGGCTTGAGGCCGTCGCGGGCATCCGGAAGCGCACGACCGATGATGACGCTCATGGAGTAGTCGAGGTAGCTCCCTTTGATGCTCTCCTCGATCGAGACTTCCTGGATATCTTCACTCTCTTTGAACAGATCGGACATTCAAAACCTTTTGCTTTGAAAAATAGAATAAATTAAAGAGATTCTATCCAAAAAATACTTATAAATATGTATAAGGGCGCGGTCGAGGCGGTTTTTCTTCGTTCTAAATCGATTAATGGCTATACTTGCAGGGTAATCCGATCGACG